>MHXL01000055.1:6393-7522 GCA_001824455.1 Desulfuromonadaceae bacterium GWB2_53_15 | reverse complement strand
GATTGCAAAATCCACGGCCGTTGCCAGCCTCTATGCTGATTCAGGCCACTCTTTTCCGGCAAAACTGCGTGAATTGTCCGCAATGGCTGACCCTCTTACTCGTACCTACCAGGCGCGCTTCAGCCTGGATGGAACCGGTAAAAACGCCCCCCTTGGCGCAACGGTCACGGTCCATCTGAATGGCGAAACCCGAAGTGGCACATTGCAGCAGTACGAAATTCCTGTCGGCGCCCTGTACGACGGCGGCACCGGTACAAGCGTGTGGGTGATAAATCCCGACACTACTTCCTTATCGCGTCGACCGGTCGAAGTTGCGAAGCTCGGCAGCGAGAACGCTCTGGTCAGCAAAGGCCTCAAGCCGGGTGAACAAATTCTCGCACTGGGTGCTCACCTGGTCAAGGAAGGAGAAAAAGTCAAGATCCTCACTGGCCCGGCGAAGGAGCAAAAACAATGAGCCGCTTCAATCTATCCGCTTTTGCGGTCCGCGAACGGGCTATCACCCTGTTTATGATTATTGCCATTATGGTGGCCGGGGGATATGCCTTCCTGCATCTGGGACGGGCCGAAGATCCCAAATTCACCGTAAAAATCTTGACCGTATCGGCCGTATGGCCTGGTGCAACCGCAAAGGAAATGCAGGAGCAGGTGGGCGACCGGCTGGAAAAACGTCTCCAGGAACTTGAACATTACGACCGGGTAGAAACCGCCGCCTATCCCGGTACGCTGGTGATGAAGCTCTATCTGAAAGACTCCACTGCTCCCAAAGACGTGCCGGACGAATTCTACCAGGCACGAAAAAAGCTTGGGGACGAAAAAATACATCTGCCACAAGGTGTGATCGGCCCACTTGTGAATGATGAATTCTCCGATGTTTACTTTGCCATGTATTCATTGGAAGCAAAAGGACTTCCCCACCGTAGCCTCGTGCTGGAGGCGGAAGCGCTTCGCCAGCGCCTTTCCCGGATAGGCGGTGTTGAGAAAGTAACGATTCTCGGTGAGCAGGACCCAAAGATCTATGTGGAGATTTCCTATAAACGCCTGGCAACTCTTGGCGTAAAGGCTCCAGACCTATTTCGTGCCTTACAAACCCAAAACGATATGACACCTTCGGGATTTGTGGATACGGCCG
>MHXL01000055.1:5010-6367 GCA_001824455.1 Desulfuromonadaceae bacterium GWB2_53_15 | reverse complement strand
GGAGCCATCAACGGAGTCGAAGCCGTCAAGGCGATTCCCGTGGCAAGTGGGGGAAGATTACTGAAAATCGGTGATGTGGCCGAGGTCACACGCGGCTACGAAGATCCGGTAACCAAGCAGATACGAAATCAGGGAGAACCTACGATCATCCTGGCCCTGGTGATGAAAAAAAGCTATAACGGCCTGACATTTGGCAAGCTGCTGAAAGCCGAAGAGACGGCAATTCGCAAAGAATTACCTGTTGGTCTAGTGCTGTCCAAGGTGTCGGATCAGTCCCATGTCATTACCGAGGCGATTAACGAATTCATGATCAAATTCATGGTCGCGCTTGCCGTAGTCATGGTGGTGAGTCTTGCAACGCTGGGACTCCGCGTCGGAATCGTCGTTGCTGCCGCGGTACCTCTTACCCTTGCCGCCGTATTCGTCATCATGCTGCTTACGGGAAGGGATTTCGACCGAATCACCCTGGGGGCGCTGATTATTTCCCTGGGGCTCTTGGTGGATGACGCCATCATCGCCATTGAGATGATGGTGGTCAAAATGGAAGAGGGCCTGGATCGGATCCAGGCGGCAACTTTTGCCTGGACATCCACAGCCGGCCCCATGCTTTCCGGTACGCTGGTCACCATTGCCGGCTTCCTGCCGGTCGGTTTTGCCAAGTCAACGGCAGGTGAATATGCGGGCAACATTTTCTGGGTCGTGGCATTCGCATTGATCATCTCTTGGTTTGTCGCCGTCCTCTTTACCCCCTACCTGGGCGTCAAGCTCCTACCCGACATCAAACCGGTCTCCGGAGGGCATGATGCAATTTATGCAACTCCGAACTATCAGCGGTTTCGCAGCATCGTGCGGAGGGTCGTTGATCATAAATGGCACGTCGCCGGCGTTACCATGGTTCTTTTCCTGTTGTCGGTGGTCGGGATGGGATTTGTGGAGAAACAGTTTTTTCCCAACTCGGACCGCCCCGAATTGACGGTTGAGGTCAATCTTCCCCCTGGGAGTGCCTTTGCTGCCACCGATAGAACGGTCAAAAACATCGAAAAAGCGATTATGGCCGAACCGGAGGCCCGCCTGGTCACCAGCTATATCGGTCAAGGCATGCCTCGCTTCATACTGCCGACGAATCCGGAATTACCCAACCCCGCCTATGCCCAAATCGTGGTCCTGACCCAAGGCTCTACGGCACGCGATGCGCTCAAGAAAAAGCTTCGCAGTCACATTGCCCAGGGGGCGTTCCCGGAAGCACGCGTGCGGGTGAAACAGTTCGTATTCGGCCCACCCGTGCCATTTCCGGTGCTCTTCCGCGTCATGGGGCCGGACCCGGATGAGCTGCGCCGGATTGCCGGTGATGCCCGAG
>MHXL01000055.1:2948-4935 GCA_001824455.1 Desulfuromonadaceae bacterium GWB2_53_15 | reverse complement strand
AGGCGATACTGAACGGTGCTCCCACCACCCAGATGCGCGACGGCATCCGCTCGGTCGATGTGGTGGTTCGCGCTCCAGGTTCCGAGCGCCACAGCCTGGAAAATCTTGCCAATGTTGCCCTGACCACCCGAGACGGGCGCTCGATACCGCTGTCACAGCTGACGCATTTCGAATTCCGGATGGAAGATCCACTATTGAAACGCTACAACCGTGAACCCTATATCTCGGTTCAGGGGGATGTGGTGGACGGGGTCCAGCCGCCGGATGTAACGGCCCAGATTCTTCCCAGACTGGAAAAGCTGAAAGCGGACCTTCCCACCGGATACCGCATCGAAACGGGTGGTTCCGTGGAAGAGAGCAGTAAGGCCGATACGGCGCTGGGGAAGCTTTTCCCACCGATGATGCTTCTGATGCTGATCATCATCATGCTTCAGGTCCGGTCATTCGCCACCATGTTCATGGTGTTTGCCACCGCCCCGCTTGGCCTGATCGGGGCAGTGCCAACCCTGCTCATCTGCCATCAGCCGTTCGGATTCAACGCCATTCTGGGGCTGATCGGACTGGCGGGGATCATCATGCGCAATACATTGATCCTGGTCGACCAGATTCGCCACGACAAGGAAGCGGGCCTGAGTGATTACGATGCAATCGTCGAATCCACCGTACGTCGTGCACGCCCGGTAGTCCTGACCGCTGTGGCTGCCATGCTGGCCTTTATCCCGCTGACATTTTCCAGTTTTTGGGGATCGATGGCCTATGTCCTGATCGGCGGAGTCGGGGTCGGAACGGTTCTGACGCTGCTCTTCCTGCCGGCCCTCTACGCAATCTGGTTCAAGGTGAAACATACCGATGCTGCCACAGAAGAAGGAGCACTGACATGATCCGCTCAATAGCAATACTGAGCATAGCAAGCGCCTGTCTCGCGGGCTGTACGACCATGGCACCCAGCTATAGCCGGCCCGAAGCGCCGGTGTTCGCCACCTGGCCCACCGGGCCGGCCTACAAGAACAACACCTCAGTAACTGGCAAAGAGGCTGCCACAGACCTGAAGTGGAGCGAGTTTTTCGTCGGTCCACAACTGCAAAAGCTGATTGGCCTCGCCTTGGCCAATAACCGTGATCTCCGCGTGGCTGCGCTGAACGTGGAAAAATCGCGCGCCCAGTTCCGGATACAGAGAGCCGATCTGTTGCCGACTGTCGCTGCCGCTGGCAGCGGCGCGGTGCAGCGCCTCCCGGCGGCTGTTTCCCCCAGCGGGCAAGCCATGATTGCCCGCAACTACAATCTGAGCCTGGGGTTGAGCAGCTACGAAATTGATCTGTTCGGCCGCGTCCAGAGCCTGAAGGATCAGGCCCTGGAGCAGTATCTTGCCACCGAACAGGCGCGTCAGAGCGTTCAGATCAGCCTGGTTGCCGAGGTGGCCAATAACTATCTGGCACTGGCCGCTGACAGGGAACGTCTGAAACTGGCCCTTGACACCCTTGAAAGCCAGCAGACTTCCTACCGGCTCATCCAGAGTCGTTTTACAGCAGGCGCCTCATCGGAACTGGATCTGCACCAGGCACAAACCAGCGTGGATTCTGCCCGGGTGGACGTTGCCCGCTTTACCACACAGGTGGCCCAGGATGAAAACCTGTTGACTCTGGTTGTCGGCGACCAGGTACCGACGGAGCTTTTGCCCAGCGGATTCAATGCTGTGGGAACCCTGCGGGAACTGACGGCCGGAGTGCCGTCCGATGTGCTCCAGCGCCGTCCGGATGTATTGCAGGCCGAACTGCTGCTCAAGGCAGCCAATGCCAACATCGGCGCCGCACGGGCCGCCTTCTTTCCGCGTATCACCCTGAACACCAGCATTGGCACTTCCAGTGACCAGTTGACCGGACTGTTCGCGCCCGGCTCCCTTGCCTGGGGCTTTGCCCCGCAGTTCACCCTGCCGATTTTCGATTACGGCAGGAACAAGGCCGGCCTGACAGCCGCCGAGCGTGACCGG
>MHXL01000055.1:0-2915 GCA_001824455.1 Desulfuromonadaceae bacterium GWB2_53_15 | reverse complement strand
GCGCAGCAGTCGCTCACCGAAGCGACCTCCGAGAGTTACCGTCTGGCCCAGGCCCGTTACCACGGCGGTGTCACCAGCTATCTGAACGTACTGGATTCTCAGCGCTCGTTTTACGGTGCACAGCAGGGGCTGATCAGCGTCAACCTCACGCGACTCAGCAATCTGGTGACACTCTATAAGGTTCTGGGCGGGGGGAGTGAGTGAGATGCGTACCTACGAATTCAGGGAAGCATCTCCCTGAACAACGAAACGTATTACCAGGAGGCAGTATGAAGATTGGAATTATTGGCGCGGGTAACCATTCCGTGATGATCAGGTGACGCCTGACAAGATCAAGCCACAACCGGCATCCGAGTGGCTCTGAAAGGAAATTTATCGGAATCGAACAGGCTCCCAAATTCACCATCCAAGCGATATTTTTTCTGTACAAAAACGGGAGAAAGATTAGATTAAGCTTAAGTACACTTCAAGTACACCGCAGGTATACCAGAATATCGGGTTGTATGGGTTCGATGGTTCTTTTTTGGTAATTGTGCCTGTAATATTGGTATGTTACAGACTAGTTAAAAGTGGGACTTGTTCCATCCCTGGGCACTACTAGACACAAAGGCCAATTATTTCAGGTAGTTGTCCTTTTTTCGTTTCAGCTTCCGCGTTTTGGTACACAAAATGGTACACAACGCAGGATTACCGAATTTATCAAACACAGTACCCCTAAATACGTCATCGTTCGCAGATATTGTAGATAAGTATTGGCACATGGATGATTTATCCGTACGGAAATATCCATTGACAAATAACCCGCTAATAGTAAATTATGTCCGTACGGAAATTTTGCATGCATGCAATGCTTGATTAATCATTATATGTCCGTACGGATATGAGGTGCATATGAAAACCAAGGTAGACTCCACAACTGCATACGGCAAGGTGACAACTGCCGAAGACGTCGGTCGCATCATTAAGGCCAAACGAAAAGAAACCGGTGTCCGTCAGGACACGGCTGCTGGCATGTCAGAAGTCGGCACAAAGTTTCTTTCACAGCTTGAGAACGGCAAGGAGACGGCCGAACTGGGCAAGACCCTCCGAGTACTCCGGAAGCTGGGGCTGAATGTCTACATCTATCCACGCTCGGCAGACCCGATAAAAGGCTAAAATGATGACGAATCAACTCACTGTGTATCTCAACACTACCAAAGCGGGCATACTTGAACGCGATGGCCGGCTGTTAACGTTCTCATACAGCGCCGACTATCTCGCTTTGCCCGGCGCCTCGCCGATATCCCGGCTATTACCCCTTGCTTCAACGGTATACGGAGATGAGGCGGCCAAGGCTTTTTTTTCCAATCTTCTGCCTGAAGGCGCCGTGTTGTCCCAAGTTGCCCGCCAAGTCGGCATATCGCAAGAGAATGTGTTCGGGCTGCTGGAAGCTATCGGCGGAGACTGCGCCGGCGCTATCTCGGTCAGTGCCTCCGATAGCCTGCCTGAGCCTACCGGTGGTTATCGGCCTATTGCCGAACAAGAGCTTTCTGCTGAGCTGGACAAATTGCCGAGTCATCCATTTCTGGCTGGCGAGGAGGGTGTCAGGCTTTCTCTCGCCGGAGCTCAGAACAAACTGCCGGTCTTTTTTGATGGGAGTAACTACTACATCCCGGAAGGGGCCAGCCCCTCCTCTCACATATTGAAGACCGCCATAGCGCAGCTTGACAATAGCGTCATCAACGAAACGTTCTGCATGACGCTTGCCGCCCGGCTCGGCTTGCCGGTTCCTGCTGCACAAGTTGTCACCATAGGCGACAAGCAGGTCTTCATGGTCGAACGCTACGACCGCAAACAGTCCGCTTCCGGCGACATTGTTCGCCTGCATCAGGAGGATTTCTGCCAGGCGCTCGGTATCCCCCCGGAATTGAAATACGAAAAAGAGGGTGGCCCGGGGTTCGGTGATTGCTTCCGGCTGGTTGAGGAATGCAGCGATGAGCCGATGCTCGATGCTGGCAATATACTCAACTGGGCTATTTTCAACTTCATCATCGGCAACGCCGACGCACATGGCAAGAACCTGTCGTTCCTTTACAATGAGAGCCTGGTCAGGGTAGCGCCGTTTTATGACCTCATCAGCACCGCGGTCTACAAGCGCCTGAACAACAAGTTTGCCATGAAGATGGGTGACCAGAGTGACGCACGCTATCTACCTCAAGATACCCTTGTCAAATTTGCGGTTGAAATCGGAATAGACATACGTACGGTGCGAACAGCTTTTATCAGGTTGATGGATAATATTGAGACCAAATTGACTCAGCTGGCTGAGGAGTATAGGGATCGGTTTGGTGACCTGGTAATCCTTGGTGACATTGCCAAGGTAATCAGTTATCGAATTGCTAAAGGTCGAGAATTGGTTCCGTAACACGCTGAAAACGAAGTGACTACAAGCTTATTGGCAATCAGTTTGATCTGCTCCGTTATAGCTTGAATTGATCCTCCGCCATGCCATATCTACACGCATTTTCTACTATAACACCCTAAGCACTCACATAAGTTCTTGCCAGCTATCCGGGCAAAAGGGGCTATGTGCTTGGATCCCTGTCTGATGATATGTATACAAATCAAAAAATAGAATTAATAAAACACAGTAAATGATTGACTGCTAATATGTATGGTTGTATTTAATAATGCATTTTTATTAGTTAGTGTTGCCTAAAAAAGTATTATCAAAGTAGGGTTATGCAACAGGCTGGGAGGTGTCTGAAGATGAAGAATATTTTTATAGTATTGGTGATAATGCTGGCGGTGACAGCATGTTCCGGCAAAACCAAGGAAGAGCTGTACTCTGAAGGGCTTAAACAGCTGAATGCAGCTAACCCGAGCGGTGCTGTTGTTCTGTTCAAAAACGCCCTGGAGAAGGATGAAAATTATCT
>MHXL01000054.1 GCA_001824455.1 Desulfuromonadaceae bacterium GWB2_53_15 | reverse complement strand
AGGATGATTCCACATTGCCCCAGGCGGCAATAACCGCCTCCTCGTTGGCCTGCATGGTGTTGTAGCCGCAACCCGAAAGCAATGACAACAGCAGGAGCAGCGGTAGTGTCGCAAGAAAACGTTTCATAAATAGTTCCTCCAATTGATGAATTTTACATGTATCGCCTTCATGTGCCATTGTTGCGATAGTGCAGCTTCAGCGCGGTCAACAGTACATTGCAGATCAGCGGTATGATGTTTGCCAGGATCAGTGGCAGATCATGAATCAGCATACCGTAAATCATCCAGAGCGCAACCCCAAAAGCAAGCAGCAGGGGCTGCCAGATGGAAATGTCCCGGGCGTGTCGGGTCCGCAGGGTTTTTATAACCTGAGGGATGGCAGCAATGCTGGTCAGCGTCCCTGCCACCAGCCCGATAGTGGTCGGGTTCATGAGCGCTTCCTGCCGTCGAAGCCGCTGCTGGCCCAGTCGATCTGGGTCAGCATGCCCCGCAGGATAGCTACTTCGCGGTTGTCCAGTTCGGCCCGGAAAAAAATCCTGCGCATTGAGCGCATAATGTGCCCCGGGTTCTGCTCGTTGAGGAAGCCGATTTTCTGCAG
This sequence comes from Desulfuromonadaceae bacterium GWB2_53_15, assembly GCA_001824455.1. Classification (GTDB taxonomy): domain Bacteria; phylum Desulfobacterota; class Desulfuromonadia; order Geobacterales; family Pseudopelobacteraceae; genus JACPFJ01. Next base: position 5,565 of record MHXL01000054.1, on the reverse strand, counting down.
GCAGGCATCCATCTGGCTGAACAACGACTCCATTTCGATTGAAGCGGCCATTTGCTCAAGCCTGCCTCCGCCGGGGGAATCGGCAGCCTTGCCCAGTTCGTAGCAGAATAACAGCACGGCTTGAGACAGGTTGAGTGAACCGTATTCCACGTCTGAGGGTATGGTGGCGTGCCAGCGGCACAGGGAGAGTTCGTCGGTGGTCAGGCCGCTGTCTTCACGGCCGAATACAATGGCGGCATGGCAGTCGGGGCCGGCCTGACCTTTCAACATGTTGGCAACCTCTGGTGGAGAAAGGATCTCCTGGCGGTATTTGCCATGTCGGCGCGTGGTACCTACCGTCAGTGTGCAGTCGGCCAAAGCGGATGCCAGGTCATCAAATAACTCGGCCTGTTCCAGCAGGTTTTTGGCTGCTACAGCAAATTTGAGTGACTCGGGATGAAAACGGTCACAACCCTTTACCAGGCGCAGTCGGGACAATCCCATATTTTTCATGGCGCGACAGACCATGCCGATGTTGCCGGGGGACTGAGGCTCAACCAGTACGATGGATATATGTTCTGTTGATCCGGTCATGTTTTATTACCTCGGAGCGCCTTCAGGGCACGCATTCTGGCAAGTCGTTCCCGTGCCGGTTTTTTTAGTTTCCAGGCGTGGTAGAGGTGTGCCAGCCAGATGGTCATAATGACTCCTAGCAGCGTAAGCATCAGGTAGTGTTCGTATTTGCCCACGTCATCAAGAAACAGAGATGCGCTCTTGCCGAACAGGTATCCGGCCAGCGAGAAGACGATTGCCCAGGAAAGGGCACTGATCAGGTTGATCCAAAGAAATGTGCGTGCTGGGAGAGTGGTGATGCCAAGAATGATAGGGAGCACGATTCGGAATCCATAGGTGTAACGGGAGATAAAGGCAACCAATGCGCCGTATTTCTCGATAAGTCGCAGAGCTTCGCGAAATTTGCGGGCAATAGAGTGAAAGCGTCGCAGTAGTCCTTTGCCCTTGAAACGACCAAGGTAGAAGTAGAACTGGTCGCCAAGGAATGAACCGGCAAAGGCGGTAAAAATGACCCCGGTGATATGCAGATAACCACCGAAGGCAAGAAATCCGGCCATGATAAGGATGGCCTCACCTTCGAGAAATGTGCCGACGAACAAGATCCAATAGCCGTGGAGCTCGAGATATTCTTTGAGGTGTTGCTGGATGTACGCCATTCGCCCTCTGCAACAGTAAAACCGCCTTACAGCGGTGGATTATACAGCAAGACGCCCGGCAATCTCCGATTTCATCAGGTCGATCATTTCGCCGATGCGGGCGTGACTATCGATTGCTTTGGCGTCTTGTTCCACCTGTCCGAGAAAAACACCGGTTTTTGTGCTGTCAAATAGAATCGAGCTGCCACCGGCTTCCTGAAGCCTTTTTTTTATGACTTCCCCTCCTTCCCGGGAAAGATAAGCCATAGCCACCTCTGTCAGATCGTCAACCAGTTCGGTCAATTTTTCGTCACAATGATCGATTCCTTCCGGGAGCGGCGTCTTTAACTCTTTTTCGCGCGATGTGGTGCTCCGCGCTGCAGCAGTCTCCCAGAGTTTACCGAGGTTGACCAGCTGCAGCAGGTCATAATGCATGAGTTCTTCAAGCGGTTTGGTGGCACATACATCCAGACGAGCGCCAGGAAGGGCCGCAATCTTGCGGGATTCCTCCGGCGATGACTCGATTTCTTTGGCATTGTCATGATAGAAGCCGATCGGTTGGCCGTTCATGTAAAAGATCATTGCATAATGTTCGAAGGTATAGAAGTGTACCACGCCGTTTAGCCTCTGGTTTTTGAGGTGTGCCATGGTCCCTTTTATGTCAACCTGTCGGACTTCATTGCCATTGAATAATTTTGTGCCGAGTACCAGCGCATGAGCGCACATTGCTAGATCGGCAGTCATGCGATAAACATTGATTTCGCCGCCTGTTATGATTATTTTGTCAAAAAGAGCGGAAATAGCCTCAAAGCCGGTTTTGTCTCGACCCTTGTCGGTACTGATGACGCAGATCAGATGCCCTTTGGCAAAAATGCAATAGGATTCGAAGTCCGCTGATGAGTAGCTGAGATAGCCGGTAAAACCACCCTTGCCAAGTTTCTCCAGCACATCTGGGATAATAATCTTTTGAACGGAAATATGTTCGTAAAGTGGATTTGCTTTTGGCAAAAAATGCATTGCCGTTGCCTCCCTGGGTGTCTCTATTGAGTAGTTTTTTTGTGTGGAACTGGATTTGTTTTTTTGTAACGTTAATTTTTTAAGATACTGTATTCGGTGGTGTATGTCAAAGCAATTGCCAGGGCTTAAGCCTAAAAACGTAATATAACCAGCTTATTATGCTTGACAAGTCGTTGTCTTTGCAGTAATTATCAACCTGATAAAAACGGTCAGTTTGTAATGAACTTTTGGCTCTAGTGTGCTCGGAAGGATACGTCGCTAGTGAGTACAAAAAAAGAAAAGCTCATCGAAGAAGCGCAGCGGTTGACACTTAAGGGACAGCTGGATAAAGCCATTAAGGTCTACGAACAAGTGCTTTCGTTCGATTCTTCCGCCATCAATCAGCGCCAAAAGCTAGCCGAGCTTCTGGTAAAGGTAGGGCGTAACGACGAGGCTCGTGCTGCGTTTGAACTTATTGGTAAGTATTATTCATCTAATGGTTTTTATCTTAAAGCGATCGCAGTCTACAAACAATTGCAGAAGCTTTTTTCAAATGATGTTTCTATAACCTTGATTCTTGCGGGACTTAATGAAAAACACGGTTTGGTGGGAAATGCCCTGGCAGAATACAAACAGGTCTACGATTATTACGAAAAAAACTCCAGTATGGAGGATGCACTAAAGATCCTTGAAAAGATGCAGAATGTTGATCCTCAGAATATCAACATCAAGCTCAAGCTTGCAGAATCGTACTTTCATGTTGGCAAAAAGGATGAATCGTATGCTGCTTTTGGCAGACTGGCGGTATTTCTTCAAGAACGCGGTGACAGCGCAGCTGTTTCCAAGCTGAATACACGCATCCAACAACTTTTTCCGGAAAAGACCGAGTTCGTATTGGAAGTGTTGAGCGAACAGGTGGAAAGTGGTAATGCTGCCAGCGCAGTCCCAGGTATTCAAGCCTTGTTGCGCAGTAATCCGCATAATAAACGTATTTGGGATCTTATCGTCGCTGCCTACAAAAAACTTGGTGAACAACAGCGAGTCAAGGTTGCCTTTCAGCATTATCTTAAGTTTTTTCCGGACGAATTGATTGCCAAAAAAGGTTTGCTGGAGTGCTTGGCCGCAGAAAAAGACGTTGCGGGAGCTTTGGCTCTGCTCGATGACTTTGAACAGGACTTCATTCAGTCTGGAGCGGCATCTGATCTGATAGAAATTTATCAGGAGCTTAGCGTAATTGATCCCATTAATGTGATTGTGCTGGAAGGGTTGAAACGTGTTTATGAGGCAGCAGGTGATAAGGAAGGTATTGAAGCGCTTGAACCTAAGCTTTTATCTTTGGGCGTTTTTTCGGTAAACAAGTCAATGGAGGAATCACCAGAGACACCTCCAGAACAACTGCGCCAGCCTGAAAGTTTCAATGACAGAACTGTTCCACCGGATTCTCAGGAAGTGGTTGAGCCTGCAGCAACGAAGCTTGCAGAAGAATCTCTACATGCTTTGGATGAAGTTTTCTCACTGGAGGAGTCAGATGCTTTTACGGATGTAATTAATCCAGTTTTACCTGCAGATGACGATATTGAAATTGAAATTGATTACGATGACGATATTGGTTTTGATGATATTGGCACTTCAGGATCTTCAGACAATTTGGGGGATAACTGGCTTGACTCGGTTGGTGAGATGTTTGATACCATTGCAACATCTCCGCGTGGTGTCAAGTTTGGTATCGATCTTGATCTGTCGGATGCGCAGTCCCATTATGATTTGGGAGTAGCATTCAAGGAAATGGGACTTTATGACGATGCTATCAATGAATTCAGCCAGGCGGCATCAGACCCGGCACGTTCCTTTGAATGTCGTGTTCTTCAGGGAGTATGTCTGCGCGAAAAAGGCGATCCTGCAAAGGCCGAGGTTTTTTTGCACACCCTGATTAATCCGGGTCTGAGCCTGGATGATTCCAGCTCCATCAAATATGAACTTGCCCTGACCTGCCAAGTGCTTGGTAAAAATGATGAGGCTGCTACTTTATTTGCAGAGATCAACATTGCTAATCCTGGTTTCCGGGATGTGAGTTCGCGACTGGATGCCGCGGGAATTGACAGCTCCCTTGATTTTTCTGACGAAGACCTCCAGGGATTCGATCTGAAGTAGGACTATCACAAGTCCTTTCCACTGAACAGATGCGAAGGTTTACTAATTTTTAGCGGTGCTCTGAATGTTTCCAGTTCATAACTGGTCGGAAGTGCCGGGAAGGGTGCTGCCTCGGTGATCGCATTAATGATTGCCCTGTCTGCTACGCTTGAGCCGGTACCCCTCATTAGTCTCACATCGAACAATTTCCCATCACGCCCAATCTGAATCTCTATAATTCCATCTTGCTGTGCAACCTCTTTAATTGTCCCTGCTGTCTGCCACCACCTAAGGTTGATCTTCTCCATAATATCGAAATAGTATCCACGAATATCATCGCGCAGGGTTCTTCCATCGGCTAGACTGCTGAAATAGCCATTTGCCATGCCAAGCCCTAAAGGCGATTTCAGGTCGTTGGCAGCAGCCTTTGTCGTTGAATCCTGGTTGTTGCTGCGGACGGTGTTATTTGTGTCAACAGGTGGCTTCTGTGCAGTCTCCTGTTGTTCAGTGGGCTTAACATAAGGTTTAATGCCTGAAATAAAATGGCGAGACGGTACCGCGATATCTTTGATGTCAATATAGTTTATAGCTGCTCCTGACGTTGTAGTCGGATTGATGCTGATAACGCTAATCAGCAATATGATATGAATAGTCAATGAGATAACAATGCAGAGGTAAAACAGGTACTTGAGTCGCTTGCTCAGTTGGCCAGAAAATGCGTGAAGAGGAGCGAGTGCTGTCAAAGATTGAAACAATTGCATAATCCTTTTTCGAACGTCTGTAATTAAAAAAACAGCCTTGTATCGGGCTGTTTTTATTTTTGCACTTTTGACTATAACAGAAAAACTATTTTATTTGGCATTTTCATCCAAAAGGTAGTTGAGTAGCTGGTATACACTCTTAATGTCACTTTTAGTCATTAAGACTTTATCCTTTTTGCGCAACATTTTGATGCAGTAAGCTTTTGCAGCTTGTTTGTCGAATGGCTGTTTAGTGTCCGGGCCTTTTCCGGTTTGTACTGCGATAACGATTTTTTTCATGGAGTGGCAGTTGGTACATACTTGGTTCATTGTGTCGTAGGATGCTTTTAAATTAGGGGGGATGCTTTCAGGATCAAAATTGAGCTGTTCGCCGTTCCCTGAAACTTTTATGCGAGCTTCGGCGGTGGAAAACGTCGTGAGGGCAATAAATAGTGCAACGACATAACATAAAATTCTCATGGTGAGCTCCTTCATTTGTCTTGGTCACTCAT
>MHXL01000053.1:2235-6465 GCA_001824455.1 Desulfuromonadaceae bacterium GWB2_53_15 | reverse complement strand
CGTATCGGTCAACGGCATTGCGGCAACTGTCGGCGGCACTGCCTGGAGCCTGCCCTTCACCCTGGGCCAGGGGCTCAACAACATAAATATCGTTGCCGTTAAGGCCGGATTAAGCGACAGCACTGCCAGTGTCAATGTCACCCTCGACAACACCCTGCCGGTCCTGTCCACCGTACTGCCGCAATCCGGCACAACCTGCAGCAAACCGGTGCAAAACATCACCGGCACAGTCATTGACAGCAACGCCTCCAGCGTCAATGTCACCGTCAACGGCGCCAGCCTGTCTGTTCCGGTCAACGACGGAACCTTCAGCCTTGCCATCGTTCTTACACGGGGCTCAAACGCCATCCGCCTGATTGCTGTCGACAACGCCGGAAACCAGAGTACAGCAATGAGCACATCCGTCACCTATAATCCAATGGCGCCTACCATTACCTTGACCACACCCAATGGCGCCGTCAGTGGATCGCCCAACTTCACCCTGAGCGGCACGGCCCCCACAGGCAGCATAGTCACCGTGAATAATGACGCACCACTTACCTTAAACAACACCAGGTGGTCATCCGTAGTCAGCCTGGCGCCTGGCATGAACCATTTTGACATCAATGCCAGTGACCCGATCACCGGCACATCTTCGTCACTTGTGGCCGCAATTACCTATAGCCAGGGTATGCCGGCCCTGTCCATCACCACACCGCCGCAAGATCTGGCCATTGCAAAACAAACCTACGTTATCGCAGGCACGGCCAGCCCTGGTTCCGCATTTTCGGCCACCCTGAACGGCAATGCGCTGCCGGTCACGGTTACCAGCAGCGGCTTCACCATTACTCTTCCGCCGTTCACAACACCCGGCAACTACGCCGTCACCGTCAATGCAACCGACAGCCTGGGCGCGACTTCCACCACCACCAGGACGCTCGTCTACGATCCAACGGTGCCTTCCATGTCCTTGATTTCGACGACTCCGCCCAAGGTGACATCCACAAGCGGCACTCTTATCGCCAAAGACAAAAATGGCGCGGTCGGTAACGTCATTGTCTCCGGCAGCACATCCAGCCTGGATCTGACCGGGGTTAGCTACGATCCGGCAACACTGAACATCTACACCACAACAGCGGCCGGAACCAGCACCCGCAATGGCGATATCAACCTGGATGGCAAACTCGATATTGCCGATGCGCTTAACACCTTGCAAACGTCCCTCGGCGTTGTTGCCCAACCGACATTTGAACAGCTGCTGCGCTGCGATGTCGGTCCGATGGTAAACTATGAACCCATGCCTGACGGAAAAGTCCGCCTGGACGACGTGATTGTCATACTGAACAAATTTGTCGGCATGGGTAATTAAGCTCTATTTAAACTTTCTTTACACAAACAGTATTTAAGATGTCATGCCCAACCGCCTGTACTGGTGGTTGGGCATATTTTTGTTGCACCGGCTTGCAAATTTTCACTATGCCTTTAGAATTTTGTTAACACTTATTATTTATTTCAAGCTGCGCCAAGGACATGACCATGAACCAACCACTTTCCAAGATACTGGTCGCAGCCACTATGCTACTTTGCCTGACAGCCTGTGGCGGTGGCGGCGGTGGCTCCGCCCAGCCCCCTCAGCAGAAAACAGCCGCCCTCACCTTTTCCACCATCAGTGGCGCACACACAACGCCGCTTCAGGCAATTCAGCTGAAGGTAAAACTCCCCGACGGCGTCACAATCCCGGATCTTGCAACGGCACTGACAACGCCTTCCGGTAACAACATAACTCCTGGGGTCTACTCAGCTGCAAACCAGACCGCCTCGTTTATCGTCACTCCGGCAGATATCATAAATTCGCCTGTTATAAAGTTTGGGCAATTTGCAAAGCTGCAGTGCGATGTCATACCCGGCACGACCCTAGACCAGAATAATTTTGTCACACTTAATACTCCTTTCCCCGAATTACTGATGTCAGGTTTAATTAATGGCACTACTGATTTTATCAACATCTATGACCCTATTACTAACCCAACTGGAATTAAGGTCGAACTTTCTGTTACCTTCGGTTATTAGCACAGCTATGAGCAGTAAACATCATCAGGGGGGCTTGAGCTTGCGCAGGAGACGATCAAAACAAGACCCGGACTGACCGCGGACAAGGCTGCTTTTCATTGAGGTTCGGAGCCAATCATGAAGAGAATGACAGCAGTAACCCTGGCATTCATACTCTACGCTCTTTCAATGCCTTTCACGGCCTGCGCCGTTGATGCGCCTCATTACGATCCTGCTCAGGGTTTCACCTGCGCCACGTGCCATACAGGGCACATTACCCTTGGCAGCACAGGAAGCGCAGGTTACAACAACCTGTGCCTGAGTTGCCATCGTCCCGGCAACCCAACCGCCGGCAAGAACCCGTTTACCCCGGCAGATGCCGCAGACCCGTTCGGAATACATTCAACCGTCGGACCCGCCAGACCCCAGCAGACATCCCACCGCTGGGACGGTTCGGACATAGTTCCGCAAGCCGGCGCGCAACCGCCGATCCAGGCAGCCCTGACCAGCAACCACCTGCGCGCCTACAGCAACTTCGGACTGACCTGCGTACGCTGCCACAACTCGCACCTCAATACCTATGGCAACTTTCTCCGCATACCCAACACCCAGGATCAACTCTGTCTCGATTGCCATCGAACCCGCAACGTCAGCTCACATCTGCAGGGGAGCCATCCGGTTACGGTCAACTACGACAGCGTAGCAGCTGCCAAACCCGGGCGATTCAACAGGCCCCCCGTGAACACCAACCCCGGCAATCCGACCTCAAACCTGGATCTGCAGCTCACCAAAACTAATCGCATCCTGCTCTGTTCCACCTGCCATGGTGTCCATTATACCGATTCGCGCAGCAGCACCGTTGACGGCAGGGATAACTTTGCCAGCCTGAGCAGCGGTGACGGATACCTGCTGCGCAGCGACCGGCGCGGCGTCAGGAAGGCTGTCGGCCAGGCGGACAGTTCCAATCTCTGCACCAACTGCCATGCCGGCAAGAAAAACCACAATCAGAGAGGCCAGGATATCCAGTGTTCCGACTGTCATGGCGCCCACGTGGAATACGACCCCACCGATCCGAGCAGCAGCAAGGGAACCAACGTCTACCTGATCCGGCGCAACGTCAAGAAAGCAGGACAGGCCAGCCAGGTGTTCTTCCGCTATACCGGCAGCCAACGAGAATATGTGAACCCGCAGGGAAGTGGTGTCTGCCAGGGGTGTCACGACGTCCCGCCACCGGGAGGCAACTACCCTCCCCAGCACGCCAGCAGCGACCCCAGGGTCTGCAACAGCTGCCATTTTCACAACAACGTCAACGGGTCTTTTTCCGGTGCCTGCATCTCCTGCCACGGCTACCCGCCAACCACCGGCGGACACACGCGGCATGCGACTTTTACTGCCGGCAATCTGGGGCTCAACTGTGTCTCCTGCCACGGCACAATCAGCACCGGCACTCACCCCAATAGCAGCGTCAACTGGGATCTGACCGCTTTGGGTGCGGGAGCGCAGTATAAAACCCCCACTGGCACTTTCAGCCAGATCGGCAGCACCAACACACCCGCTCCCAGCAGCACCTACGGGCAATGCGGCAACATCTATTGCCACAGCAAGGGCACCAGCCTGAGTGCGCCCTTTACTGCGGCCACAGTCGCGCCAAACCTTGCTCCCATCTGGGGCGGCGGCACCCTCGGCTGCGGCGGCTGTCATGACGGCAGCGCCACCGGTCCCGGCTATACCAATGGCACGCCCAAACCCAACAGCCACCAGGCCCATGTCACGGCCAACGGCATCGCCTGCTCAAGCTGCCATGGCACGGTCGTCAGTGGCAATGGCGCCATCATCGACGCCAAACTGCATGCCAACAAAACCTATGATATAGCAGCCGGCGGAACAGCCGGTTTCACGCTCGACAACATTCCGTCCCCGACTGTTGCTGCCCGCTGCGCCAACATCTCGTGCCACGGCGGAAACAGCGCTGTCTGGGGAGGTTCTCTGGGATGCCGGGACTGCCATGCCGGCCCGGGCGACAACAATGTCTTTGCCCTGCCATTTAGCGCAGCCAGTCCGGTCGCCGTCATCAACTCCGCTGAATGGAGCACAAGCGGACATGGCAGAACCTCCGGCTCCTATCTGTCAGGAAACCCTGCCGCCGGTTTTTCAGGCACGAACCAGTGTCTCTACTGCCACGACACCACTGTCGGACATAAT
>MHXL01000053.1:789-2170 GCA_001824455.1 Desulfuromonadaceae bacterium GWB2_53_15 | reverse complement strand
CATGGTCTGCCACAGCCAGTCCGGATCTTCGAGTGTGCTCGGCAGGACATCCACCCGCAAGGTATCATCCAGCCACTTTGGCGCAAAGCACGGCAATGCCGATAACGGCGGCTATTTCTGCTGGGACTGCCATGACCCCCATGGCGATAGCAACATATTCATGATCCAGGCAAAGGCAGCCAAGACTTCCAGCCATTCAAGCGGGGCACCTACCAGCGAAGTGCCGGTTTTGTTCACTTCCTTTGCGACCGGCTCGGACTACGCCGGGAGCGCCGTATCCATCTGCAATGCCTGCCATACGAAAACAAATCATTACAATGACGCAAATCCCAGCGACGGTCACAACATCACGACCCGCTGCACCTCCTGCCACAGCCACGACGGCTCAGGCCCGCTTGACGCATTCATGCAGAGCGGCAGCAGCTGCGATGCCTGCCACGGCTATCCGCCGGCCGCCCCCGGTTTCGTGGGTGCCGGCAACGCCTGGCCGGCAGCCCGGGAGGAAAACTATCTCGGCGGCGGCGGCGCACATACCATCAATAATCACGTCAGCAGCCAGGCCAGGCCCGGCGAGGGTTTTGCCAACTGCCTCAACTGCCACAATCCGGCTGACCATGCGATGAGTCCCATAGTCTTCAGGCCCAGCCAGAACATCAAGGCCGCGGTCAAGCAGTCACTGCGATCAAGGCCCGGCATCCAGGCCAGATACAGCTCAAACCGTCTGGACAGTTTGTCGCATCAGACCGGTACCTGTACAAACATCAGTTGCCACTTCGGAGCGACTCCCAAGTGGGATCCGAACCATTAGTGACCGGAGGTCGATAACAGATATATACGAGCATTTCCTGTGCATTAACTAGTTAGAATTAGGTTTCTGCGTTCATCTGACAGAAGACAAACGTATCCTGTTCAGCAGGGTCAGGAAGAGAAAGGAGTCGATCATGGGAAAAGATTTCGCAAGCCTGAAGATCTCGAAAATGAGGGTAACGATGTGTGCCCTGGCGGCACTGCTGGCTGCAATGACGCTTAATGCAGGCACGGCCCAGGCCGTCAGCTTCCTCAATTCCTGTAGCTACTGCCACGGCATGCCGCCTCGCGATGGCGCCCGCAAGGCCAACCCCCGCTACAACTCCCAGTCGAGCGCTTTCCTTGGCAATCACCAAAAACATCTTTCGCCTGCCCCGGCCAGCGCCGAGTGCAACTTCTGCCATAAAGCGATCTCAGGCGGCTTCGGCCATCAGAACAACGTCATCGAGATGGCCAACAGCCTGAAGAGATACTCCACCGCCACCCTCAGGGCCAGATACGACAAGGGGGTCTTCTTCAACCAGACTTCCATCCCCAACCTGAGCAATGCGACCTGTTCCAATGTCAACTGCCA
>MHXL01000053.1:413-716 GCA_001824455.1 Desulfuromonadaceae bacterium GWB2_53_15 | reverse complement strand
CGACGCGTATTATCCCGGCACGAATAACTGCCAGAAGTGCCATGCCAATCATGCCAGCTTCACCCATGCCACCAGTGCAGGCCGCCCCATCAAGGTACAAGGGTTCCTGCGCGACCCGCTTAATGCCCTGGAAACCGGCGGGACCTACTCCGGAACCGGCACAAATTACCTCCCGAGTCAAAGCGGCGCCCAGCAGTTCGGCACCTGCTCCAACATCTACTGCCACAGCAGCGGACAATCCGTAACCGGAGCCGGAGCTGGCGCTTCCGTGACCACTACAGCCTGGGGCAGCGGCGCCCTGAC
>MHXL01000053.1:0-101 GCA_001824455.1 Desulfuromonadaceae bacterium GWB2_53_15 | reverse complement strand
CAATACCAGCATAACCTACAGGACAGGCGTCAGCTGGACCTCAGCCACCATCCTGGCCTGTGGCGGCTGCCATGTGGATGAGGCCACTGATGCCGCCGGAA
>MHXL01000052.1:25213-25534 GCA_001824455.1 Desulfuromonadaceae bacterium GWB2_53_15 | reverse complement strand
CGAGTATACTGGGAAACCGGTATCGAGGGTTCGAATCCCTCTCTCTCCGCCACTTCTGTTTTCTGCGGGTATATCAATTGGTGAAGATAGTGCGCTTAACAACTGTTTTGTGCTTCCTGCTTTTTTTGTCTTTGGTGCTATCGGGATGCCAGCAACAGACGCAGCATTCTCCACCCAAAATAGACACAACCCGGTCGCATAGCGTCAAGAAGGAAACAAACCTTGTAATTCCAGAAACCGTCAAAGGCAGATGGAAGGCGGTCAAGATCGCTGTAATTGACAAAAAAGTCGCTACAGAAAGCATCTACACAATTCCCATCG
>MHXL01000052.1:15502-25182 GCA_001824455.1 Desulfuromonadaceae bacterium GWB2_53_15 | reverse complement strand
TCTTCCATAACCTCTGCCTCAAACGACTTAAAGAATCCGGCAGCAAAAGTAAAAATCAATGAAGCGAGCACCGTCTTATTCAAGGGCTGGATGTTCGCACGCTATCCTACCACGCACGCCTTCATGCATCCCAGATTCAGCTTTACACTCATCGATGCAGTCCCTTCCGACCCCCGCTAACCAGACACTCCTTACTCCTTTTTCTTCTGTATCAAGTCCGCAATCGCTTCTCGCGCCAGGCTGTCGCAACGTTCGTTTTCGACATGGCCGTTATGACCACGGACCCAACGCCACTCGATGTCGTGTTGACCAGCAAATACAAGCAATTGCTCCCACAGATCCCGATTTAATACCGGCACTTTTTTACTATTCTGCCACCCCTTGCGCTGCCACCCCTCAATCCATTCGGTCATCCCCTTTACCAGATATTGAGAGTCGGTTGTGATAACAACATGACAGGAACGTGTCAGTTTACTCAGAGCCGCGATAGCGCCCGTCAACTCCATTCGGTTGTTGGTTGTCAGCGGTTCCGATCCACTAATATCCTTTTCATGTCCATTACAGCGCAGGATGGCACCATAACCTCCAGGACCGGGGTTTCCACTGCAGGCTCCATCGCAGAAGATTTCAACAACCGGACGGCCCGCTGACGGCGCGGGAATATCCTGTAATGCCTTATGCCTCGCCGACATAGGCCCCCTCTTTCTTCAACAGATCCGCAATGGCATCCATTACCCGATCAACAATCAACTGGTGCGTTTCCTTACAGTCCTCACAAACACACAGATCGTCGAAGCCCAGCGCGGGCCCGAAAACCACCGTTGCCGCCTGGCCAAACCCCGGAAACTTCCATTGATTCAAGCCCACCAAGGCAGTGGGTATAACCGTCGGGCGCATATCGTAGATAATCTTGCCGACACCCCGGTTCCCTTTGCCCAGCCGGCCATCCGGGTGGCGCGTTCCCTCGGGAAAAAGCATTACCTTCTGATCCTTCAACAGATCATTGATGACACGGTTTGCCTTGACATCCCGCTTACGCTTCACAGGGAAGGCGCCCCACGACGAATAGATCAACCGCTGGAAAGGTTTCTTGAACAACTCTTCCTTGGCCGGCGCCCAGACCATCTGAAAGGGATGCTGACGAAGGATTGCCCAGGGCAGAAAGATGGTCTCAAAGGACGAGATATGATTGGATGCCAGCAACACACCGCCTGTGGCAGGGATATTCGCGGCTCCCTTTATAACGAGACGATTAACCGTGGAGGCATAGAACCCAACCACATAAGCGGAAAACGTCACCCAGAAAAGCCGCGGAAATGATATTCTCACGTATGAACGACCTCGATACGTCGCCTTGCGACTGATTTGCAGATGCTTGATTGTGATATATAGCATTTCCAATAAGGTTCGGCAACCATGAAGGAATTATCGAATATCCATTGAAAACCGCATGATTACTGGTATAGTGCTGACTATGCTCAGTAAAGCTTAGCAGCAGTAGCAGATTTTGTACACAAAGCACTCCTACCCTCTCACAGGTCGCCACCCCATGAATGCCAGCAACCGCCAGATTATATTCAACGGTCTCGTAATCGACATCGAACAGATGGAGGTCGAGATTGGCGATCAAGGACGCCACACCTTCCAGATCATTCGCCATCCAGGCGGCGCCGGCGTGCTGCCGGTGTACGGCGATGGAACCATCGCCCTGATCCGCCAACTCCGGCCTGCGGTGGGTGCTTTTCTGCTGGAAATCCCTGCCGGCAGGCTCAGTCCCGAGGAACCTCCACTCAGCTGCGCTTGCCGCGAGTTGCAGGAAGAAACCGGCCTGACAGCCACTGAGATTATTCCGCTGGGAACCATTTACTCCTCCCCGGGCGTCTTCGACGAGATCATCCATCTGTTTGCCGCCGCCGGCATCTCCCAGGGCACAGCTCAACCGGAAGCATACGAAGAAATAGAGGTTGTGCGCCTGCCACTGGACGAGGCCATGGAAATGGCTGCCGACGGCCGGATCAGCGATGCCAAGACCCTGGCGGCACTGCTGCGCTGGGATCTTCTGCAACGGCCAGGAAAGAGCCATGCCTGAGTTTGCCGTAAGCGAGGAAAAAAACCGCTGGCTGCAGTTGAAGATGGCCGAACTGGGGGTGCGGGAGGAGGATCTGCAAGAGACCTTTGTGCGCTCATCGGGCTGCGGCGGCCAGCATGTCAACAAGACCTCCACCTGCGTCCAACTGCGCCACATCCCCAGCGGCATCACCGTCAGCGCTTCGCGCGAGCGCAGCCAGTCGATAAACCGCTTTCTGGCGCGGCGGGAACTACTGGAGCGGATCGAGGCGCTCAGCGGCAAGCAGACACCGGAGACAAAACGAATTGAACGCCTGCGCAAACAGAAGGATCGCCGCCGCAGACGAACCTCCACCAGGAAGAATCTATGATTACTCGCGACACCCTGCAACGGCTTGAGTTCGACAAGATCCTGGCCGAGATCGCCAGCCAGGCCCATAGTGACGTCACCTGCCGACAGCTAATGGCAACAACACCCCTGGGCGACAGCGGATTGATACGGCTCATCTCCGGGCGTACACAGGAAATCCGCAACCTGCTCAACCTTGGGATTGCCCTGCGGCTGGCTTCCTTCGAGGATATCCGGCCACTGTTGGAGACGGTCAGACCCAGCGGGGGTACCCTGACGCCTCAGGAGCTGCTGGTTTTTATCCCGGTGCTGCAAATCTTGCGCGATCTGGCCCGCCAGCTGGCAGCGCGCAGCGACATCCCCCTGCTGGCAACGTTAGAGCCGCCGCTGAAGGCCTTCCCCGATATTCTGGAGCCGTTGGCGGCCTCTATTGACCACGACGCCAGCATCATGGACAGCGCCTCACCGCAGCTCAGAGATATCCGCCGCGCCAAGCGCACACTGGCTTCCCGCATCCGCAAGAAGATCGAAGAGATCATCCGTGACAGCAACATCGAGATCTTCCTGCAGGACGACTTCATAACGCAGCGCTCTGGGCGCTGGGTGATACCGGTGCGAATGGATTCCAAGGGGATGGTGAAGGGTGTGGTGCACGATGTCTCCGCCTCGGGCGAGACCGCCTTTATGGAACCGCTGGAGATCATCCCGTTTGTCAACGAACTGGAGAACCTGAGCGCCGAGGAAAAGGCTGAAGAAATCCGCATCCTGCGGCAGCTCTCGGCCTGGATCCGCGAGGATAGCGATGCCCTGGAAGGCTGTTTCTCCACACTGGTGACCCTGGATGCCCTGAACAGCATGGCTGCCTTTGCCGAGCGCTACAACCTGGAGGCAGCGCAGATTAACGAGGAGGGAGAACTGCGGCTCGTCCAGGCACGCCACCCGCTGCTGCTGATGCTGCAGCGCCAGGGCGCCATCCCCCGCGTTGAACCGCTGGACCTTGAGATGGGCCATGAGGGGCGCGTCATGGTTATTACCGGCCCCAACGCCGGCGGCAAAACCATCGCCCTGAAGACGGCCGGGGTGCTGACCCTGATGGCCTTGTGCGCCATACCGGTGCCGGCCAACGGGGCACGTTCCAGCTTCCCGCTGCTGGATACCCTGCTGGTGGATATCGGCGACGAGCAATCCATTGAGCAGAGCCTTTCCACCTTCTCGGCCCATGTCGGCCGCATCGCCACCATCCTCGATCAGGCCGGACAGCGCACACTGGTGCTGCTGGATGAACTGGGGGCCGGCACCGAACCGCAACAGGGGGCCGCCATCGCCTGCGGTGTGCTGCGTGATCTGCTGGAACGGGGCGCCACCGTGATCGCTACAACCCACCTGTCTGAGATAATCGGTTTTGTCCATCGCACAGCGGGCATGATCAACGCCGGCATGGAGTATGACGCCGCAACCTATACCCCGCTCTACCGCCTGATCAGTGGCGAGCCGGGACATTCCCACGCCATCGATATCGCCCGGCGTTACGGCATGCCCGAAGGGGTGATCAATTTTGCCCGTGAGATGCTGGGCAGCGCCGGTGCTGAATTTACCACCTTGTTGGCGGAATTGCGGCGAAAGCGGGAAGAGTTGAACGAGGCGCAGCGCAGATTGGATCAACAGCAGGAACAGGTGCGCAGCACCCGGCAGGAATTGGCGGCCCGGATCGCCGGCATTGAACAGGCCCGCCAAGAGACCCGGGAAAAGGCCTGGAGCGAGGCCCGCGAATTGATCTCCATCAGCCGGCGCCGCATGAACGAGCTGCTGGATGAGTACAAACGCGAGAAGCGCAGCGACATCATCGACAAGCTGCGCCGAAGCGAGAACGAATTGACGGAGCAACTCAAGCCACTGGCTCGCCAAGTCGGCCCGCTGACGGCACTTCAGGAGATCAAAGCGGGGACTGCAGTGCACGTTGTATCTCTCGGGCACGACGGGGTTGTGCTCAGCGTTGACGAAAAGCACGACAAGGCACGGGTCAGGGCCGGCAGCATGGAGGTGGATGTCGCCTGCAGTGATCTGGCAGCTCCTCTGAAAAAGGGAGGCGAAAAGAATCAAAGACCGCTCAAAGGGTCCTGGAAGGTGGAAGCGGCCCAGAGTGAGGAGCGGGAATTGAAGCTGATCGGCCTGCGGGTTGAAGAAGCGTTGGACCTGCTGGAACCATTCCTCAATCACGCTTCATTGAGCGGACTGTCAGAAGTCCGGATCATCCATGGCCTCGGTTCCGGCAAGCTGCGCCAGGCGGTACGGGAACACTTGGCGCGGCATCCGCTGGTGGAGGGGTATCGGCCAGGAGAGGCGCATGAGGGGCGCGACGGGGCTACCGTGGTAACGCTGCGTCAATAGCCACGCTTACCTCTTCGAATCCCACCGACTGTTATGCTTAGCTTTTCTTCGTGCCCTTCGTGGATAAATGCCTGTTTCAGGATTAAAGCTTGTGCCGGTGTTTGCTGACCGGATTGATGTCCTGCCTGCGCTGTTCTGGCGACTTAAACCTGATGATACGCTGAGCCCTGCCTCCGGAATTCTCCCCCAAAACGCTTTTTCCTCAAAACTATAAATGCTTGACAACCTACCGATCCACCTGTATTTTAAGCGTTATTTAATTATATTTTATTCATTTTTAACGTCAATCTTGGCAAGGGGAATGGAATTATGAAGGTAATTACTATGATGATCGGAATTCTGACCGTGTCGGTTGTTTTCTGGGTCTGCCTGTGCCAGGCCAATGTACCGGCACCAGCCGCCGACCAGAATATTGGATTGTGGGATAGATCCTTTAACAATATGAGCGCATCCGATTGCAAAGGATGCCATGGTGATAACGTAGTAGATCTGCACCATCAATTGATCAATTCCAAGGGTCTTTTCTGTACCACATGCCACAAAATGGATTGCAGCAGCGGAAGTTGCCTGTTTGTGCCGTTTCGGGACTGCTTCCAGTGTCACAGTCAGATCGCCGGACAGGCATCGGTCCATCACCTCGGACAGGCAGCCCAAAATGGCGACTGTGTCTCCTGTCATGGAGAGTTGGTCCAAAACCGGGATGATGGGCACTATATCCCGGCCTACGACGCATCGTTGGTCTCCCCTCGCCCTTCAGCCGGTACAGGAGTTAATGGCAAGGGAGCCTGCGATTATTGCCACTCTTGGGGTAATGACTGGGGCACCAGCAAGCTGGTATATGCCAACAAGGAGGCCCACCATGATACCGGTATGGGTCAGGATTATGGTAAATGTGTGTGGTGTCACGATTCCCAGGCGGAAACAGGTCTCAAGATTCGAGCCTGCGAACAGTGTCATGCACCCCAATCGCTGCACAACATCCAGATTGACACGAACAACGATGGCAAGATCGTGCCGGGTGGTGAGTTGTCTTATCGCGGCCATATCGGCAGCAACGAGGATTGCCTCGGTTGTCACGGCGGCGCTGCAGACCAGATCAGCATTGGAGGGAGCAGTGGAGGCTGGTCGCTCTACAACCCAACCAGACATCATCTGCTGGTTCAGCAAAAAGGAAAGAAATGTCTCGATTGCCACTCATTATATCGGAATTTAAAGGGGCTTTTCGTGTTCAAGGATTTCAGAACCTGTTCAAACTGCCATAAATATGGCGGCAGAAGGCCCTGAACCCAGCCGTTCTCAACGTAGTAAACAAACAAAAACATCAGGTCGCGCATCCCTCAGGTAAAAACACTGAGCCGGTACGCGACCTTTTTTATACCTGATATGATTATGCAATTATGCTATATATTAGAAACTGAAACTGCGCAGTTTTTTTAGATTGAGTTGAGGTAGAAAGTTATGGACCATTTCATCATCGAAGTCAGCGAACAGGACGTCAAGCGCGAGCGGGACAAATCCCGCGAATTGCGCCGCAGCCGCTGGTGGCAGAACCGGCTGGCCCTGGGGCGCTGCCATTGGTGCGAAGGGAGCTTTGCTCCGGAAGAACTGACCATGGATCACGTCATTCCCCTCACGCGCGGCGGCAAGGCCTCCCGCAACAATGTCGTCCCCTGCTGCAAGGAGTGCAACACCAAGAAGAAATACCTGCTGCCCATGGAATGGGAACAGTACCTGAACCATCTCGGAAAAACGGAGTCTTGATCACGTGGAACTGATGAAAAAAAGCCGATACAAGGTAGTAATTTATGACTGCGACGGGGTCATGCTCGACACGCTCGAATCCAACTATATCTTCTACAACCGGGTAATGGAACATCTTGGCCGGCCACCGCTGGACCGCACGGACCACAAAGCGCGCACGGTGCTGCACACTTACTCCTTCAACAACGTGATGGAATATTTTTTCGCCGGCGATGCCTGCCAGGACGATGCCATGTCCTTCGCCAAGACCATCCACTACCGCGATCTGGCCCCCTTCATGAGCATGGAGGCCGGCTTTATCGAAACACTCGATCGCCTCAAGGGGCAGTTCTCCCTGGCGGTCTGCACCAACCGGGCCATCTCAATGGAGATGATCATCGAGGACTTTGGGTTGAGCGGGTACTTCGAATGCGTCATGACCGCCGGCAAGGTAACCCATCCCAAGCCGCACCCCGAGCCGCTGCTCAAGGTGCTTGAACACTTCGGGATAGAGCCGGGCGAGGCGCTCTTCGTGGGGGACAGTGAAGTGGACATGCAATCCGCCGCCGGCGCGGGGGTGCCCTTTGTCGCTTACAAGACGCACCTGCCCACCCCGGTGCGCATTGAGCATCACGTGGAGATCATCAACCACCTGTATTGAGGTCTTAACCATGAAGAATATCAGCACAGCCGCCATCCGTTTCGCCATCGGCTTGGGGGTCACCGCCTTCTTCAGTGTCCTGCTGTTCAAGAGTCCAGCCGTGCTCGATGTCATGGAGGCCAAACTCTATGACGTTCGCTTCAAGCTTCGGGGCACCGTAAAACCACCCGATACGGTCGTCATAGCGGCCATCGACGAGAAGAGCCTGGCAAAGCTCGGCCGCTGGCCATGGGGACGGGATGTCATGGCCCGCCTGGTGGAGAAGCTGACCCTGGCCGACGTTGCAGTAGTGGCGTTTGACGTAATTTTCCCCGAAGCTGACAAGCAAGATCCCAGCCTGGCAAAGGCCATCGTCGAGGCGGGCAACGTCGTGCTCCCCATGGCGCTGGACTTTGAGAAACAGGCCAGGCCGAGGCCCGATTCGATCCTGGAAAATTCGGCCATCGTCTCCTTCGAGGATGACGAACTGTTCAAAAAATACCCGCCGATCATGTCCGGCGGCATCCTGACCGTGCCGGTACAGGCCCTCAAGACGAGTGCCATGTCACTGGCACATATCAGCATGTTTCCCGATGAATTCGATGGCACTCTACGCTGGGAACATCTCCTGCTGGGATACGACAACTATCTTTATCCTTCCCTGGGGTTGCGCTGTGCAGCAGCCTATCTGGGGATACCTCCCGAAAGACTGACAATACGGGCTACCCGCGGGATCATGGTTGGCAAAACCTACATTCCCACCGATCACTGGGGCCGCATGCCGATCAACTACTACGGCCCCGGCCAGACCTTCAAACACATTTCAATTGCAGACATTCTCGATGGCACGGCCGGACGTGCAGATCTCGAAAACCGCATCGTCTTCATCGGGGCAACGGCCCTGGGCATCTACGACCTGCGGGTGACCCCCTACTCGGCGGTAACGCCTGGGGTCGAGAAGCACGCCTCCGTAGCTGCATCCATCCTCGACAACCGGTTCATACGCAAGGCCACTTTTGTTCAGGACTTTGCTTTCCTGATTTTGAACGGGGCCCTCCTGGCTCTGCTGTTAAGTCGCCTCAGGCTCGTCTGGGGTTTCATCGTAGCGCTGGCCTCCATCGTCCTTGTCGGCATCACCGGTTTCATTCTGTTCGAAAGCCAGGGACTGTGGATCAATATGGCCTGTCCCCTGGGCAATGTCATGTTCATGTTCATGTCGGTCACGGCCTGGAACTACGCCTTTGAGGAGCGTCATGCCCGCAGGATCAGGGCCATGTTCTCCAGCTACGTCACCCAGGCCATCGTCAACGAACTGATCAACAATCCTGACATGGCCCGCCTGGGCGGCGAGAAGCGCGAGGTCACGGTATTGTTCTCGGACATCAAGGGCTTTACCACCTTCTCTGAGCAACACTCGCCGGAGGAGGTCGTGGCCCTGCTGAACGAATACCTGGGTGCCATGACCGATGTGATCCTGAAGTGGGAAGGGACGCTGGACAAGTTCATCGGCGACGCCATAGTGGTCTTCTGGAATGCGCCGCTACGCCGCGAGAATCACGCCGAACTGGCTCTGCAGTGTGCAGTGGACATGCAGCACAAACTGGCGCAGCTGCACGAAAAATGGGAGCGGGAAGGGAAACCGAAACTCTACAGCGGCATCGGCATCAACACTGGCGAGGTGGTTGTGGGCAACATCGGCGCCGACGGCAAGAAGATGGACTACACCGTCATCGGCGATCATGTCAACCTCGGTTCCAGGGTGGAGTCGCTGACCCGCAGGTTCGATGCGAATATCCTGATCACCGAAATGACCTTGGCCAAACTGCGGGACGCCATTACCGCCGGCACCCTCAAGGGAATGGCGATCAGCGGAGTCCGTCGGGTGATCGTCAAGGGCAAGGAGCAACCGGTCACGGTCTACGGGGTAACGCCGCTTGAGCCGGGCGCACCATTGGTAATGACGGAATGCAGCGACGAGGAACCGCTCAGGCTGACAGAGAAATAGGTGGCCCGGAGCTTGTGCTGAATCTACATCCGATACGAAGAAAGGCCGGCATTAACCGGCCTTTCTTCGTATTCAGGCTGCATTACTGCGGGAACCGCCGATTCGCTGCCAAGCTAAAACGTGATCGTGGCGCTCACTCCCGCTGTAATCGCGCTGCCGGTGGCGGCATCGTACAGCACGAGCCCCTCATAGCCGAAATCGGCCGGCGCCAGCGTGACCCCAGCGGCTACATCGCAGGTCACGGTAAAAAACTCACCCGCCACAAAGGCGGTGTCGCTGATCAGCACGATCCTGACCTTGGCGGGAACGGATGCGGAGGCCGGCGTGAAGATTCCCAGCGGGTAACTGTTGGCCAGCCCTGCGTTAGGCCCGCTGAGCGTGACCACACCCGGCAGCGTCTCCCCGGTGGCCGGATCTGCGCTTACCGTAGCACCGGCCGGGAGCACCAGCGTGATATCTATCCCTTTCACCGGCGCTGACAGCAACAGCAC
>MHXL01000052.1:0-15437 GCA_001824455.1 Desulfuromonadaceae bacterium GWB2_53_15 | reverse complement strand
CCTTATTGTCTATGTATATTTCTGTCACCAGTTTACGATCCCCAGCGCTTTTTGCAGGATAATCATGGCATCACCGACCGTGATGCTGCCGTCAGGCGCCGGCAGGCCTCCGGACAGCGGCGCCACATCTCCGCTGCCCAATTCGGCCGCCGTTGCGCTGTCCAGGCCGACCGCAATCCGGAGGGCCTGGAGGGCATCGCTGATATCCGGAACCGTCTTGCCGGCGGCCGTTATCAGAATACCATTCGGATAGAGCTGGAACTGGGCAATCGCCCAGAGCGACAGGTGCGTTACAGTAATATCGACCGTGCCGTCCGCCTTGACCGTCGCGGTTCCCTCCAGATTCCAGTTGGTGCCGTCGAAACTGTAGTAGGGAATCGTCGTACCCGGCGCGGCAAAGGCCGGCGGCACCGCCAGATTCACGATCATGAAGGGGGTGATAGTTTTGACCTGTCCGGCGCTGCTGGAGATGACTATATCTACCGATGCGCCAATTGCCTTCAATGAGCTGCCATCAGTGAGATGCCCCATCTGGGCAACAACAGGCAGATCGGCTTTGGTGGCCCTTGTCGCCACACCCAAGTCGAGCGCGCCTGCCAGGGGATTTCCGGCCGCATCCTTTAGCTGGGTTCCGGCCGGCAGATCAATCTTAGCCCCGGACAGCTGGACCCTGACCGGTGTGGTCGTGATGCCGTTGCTTCCGGTTATGACCTGGACACTCGCCCCGGTCGTAAAATTCCAGGAGTAAGCAGCGGCTAAAGGATTGCCAGCCAGATCACGGACCGAGGCGGCGATGGTTGCCGTGTAGGTGGTGCCCGGCGCGAGCTGGGCCATCGGCTTAAAGATGGCTGTCCGGGAAAACGAGTCGTAGAACACCTTGCCGGTAGCCCCATTGTTCAAAGTGAAGGTCAAACCGTTGAGACTGCTCCAGTCCATGGCGTCACTGAATGCAGCGCGAACATCGCTGTTCAAGGCAATGTTGGTTGTCCCTGCCGCAGGTGTAACAGACAAAACGGTTGCCGGCGTCGTGTCGTTGAATGTGAAGGGGGTCTCGATATTCGAGGTGTTGCCGTTGCCGTCCCGTATCACGATTGACCAGCGGTAGGACTGGCCATTCACCAGAAGCGCCGGTTGGGCCGACTGATCGAAATTGTAGGGTGACGACAGCTGTGAAGGCAGCAGCAGCGAGTCGTTTTGCCACAAAGGCATACCAGTGGCATCCTGCAGCCGCAGTGAATACGTATAAGAGTACGATGGCGCCGGCACCGGTGCCGACCAGGAAAAAACAGGTCCTGAAGTGACTGTACTGTTGGCCGCCGGAGACTGTGGCACGGCAAAGTCGCCCAGAACGCCGCTCACCGTTGTTGTGAGGACTTCCGTCGAACCGTCGTTGTAGGTTACATTAATCGTGTAGGCAGCGCCAAGCGCCGGAATATCCCCTGCCGGCAGGGAGAGCCAGCTTTGCAGGGCGTCTCCCTTGAATGTGCCCAGGTCGACCTGGCCGATCACGAATGGCCCGGTGACCAGTGAGGCTGAAACCACTCGTTTAGCATTGGATTCGACCCGGAAATCAAGGGTGTACCCATCGAACGGTACGCTCGGGTTCTTGTGGTGATTGGTCTTGACAGTGGCGACGGCATTGGAGGCAGAAATGATGAGCGACACACCGCTGACCGGGTTTCCGCTGACCAGGACGATGCCGCCCTGATCATCGCCTACCCGGTAATCACCGTCATCCAGCACTTGATTGTTGTTCTGGTCGATGAAGGCAAACAAGCGATAGCCCCCATCCGGGACGCCACTGATCATGAAGGCTTGCGGGGCGCTCGGCGCGGACACCATTGCAGCATGGGTGCTGCGGCTGAATTTATCGTTTTCCAGTACGACATACAGCGGGCCACCCGGTGTGAAACCGCTGAAGTTAACCGTGCCGGTTACGCTGACTCCCGCCGTGGCAATACCGATACGCACGGGACCGGCCACCGGCGCCGGTACGCTCTCCGTGGAGCCGTTCCAGGCCGTAGCGGTAATAAAATAATCCAGGCCGTTGGTAAGCCCGGACAGAATCAGATGATTGTCCATGCCGGCGACGACGGTTTTGCTGCCCCCCCCGACGGTGTTTCCCGGACCGGGATTGGGGGTGGTACTCCAGTAGATGCTGTAGGAGTCGGCCATCTCGCTAAGGTTGCTATCCAACGGCATATCCCATTGCACAACGCCGCCTCCGTCCGTCGGACTAAGGTCGATCCAGGCCGGTGTAACCGGCGCAGTCGGGGTTGGTGTCGTGAAATTGATGTTAAGCACCGCATCGGCCGTTGTAGTATCTACGCTGCCGGTGAAGTACGGGTCGCTATGGTGGGGGGTACCGGTTCCATGCGTGTCCACAAAAGCGAACAACGGGAACACGCCGGCGGGGACGCCGTTAATCTGGTATGCGCCGGGACCTGAAGCCACGCTGGTGCCGACCGGACCACGCATGCCGGTTGCCACGGTTATGAAGGCTCGCGTGGCGCCGGTATAATTGGCAACACCCGATACCTGGCGGAATACATTGGCGGGTGGCGGGTTTACGGCACTAGCGTTCAGGGTAAAGAGATGGGGAGAACCGGGGGCATCGCTTGATATCAGGAATGTGCCCGGAAAACTGCCGACTGCTGAAGGTGAGCAGGCGATGTCCAGGTTACAGCTGGCGCCGGGAGCCAGCTGGAAGGCCGCTGTAAGGCTCGGGCAGGGATTAACCGCGCTGGCCGCCGGACTGTAGGGGGCGGCCATGGCACCGAATGTGACATTCATCGGCAAGCTGCCGCTATTGGCAACGCTCACAGTAACCGTAGCGGTTGTGCCGGTCGCAATCGATCCGAAACTCATACTGGACGGGCTGATCGAGAAGAAGGGACTGATGGCGCGCTTGTAGACGCCCAGGCCCTTGAACCCGATATAGGCGTTGGGCGGGGCCTGGCCGTCGAATGCAATCGAAGCCACGCCGGCAAACAGACCTGGCCCGGCGCTGGGAATACCGGCCGTTACGGGTTGCCAACTGCCGCCCTGGTCTGCGGTGATGTAGACTCCGCCGTTGGCAGTGCCGGCCAGGGCAACGGAACTGTTGCCAGGATGGATAGCCAGGGCGGTAATATTGGACGGGCCGGCGCCGGTCGGCGTCCAGGTCGTCCCGCTGTCGGTCGTCAGGTAGGCCGGCCCGGAGGAACCGGCCAGCAAGACGCCGGGTGTCGACTTCGACGCGGCCAGGCTGTAGATAAGCGAATTGGTCGGAGGGGTGGCGGGAGTTGTCCAGAGCGCACCGCCGTCCGTTGTCATGAAAATGCCGCCGCCGGAAGTGGCGGCATAAGCATGGCCGGCAATGCCGTCGGAGACGATGGCTGACATGTTCGTGTTCGTAATATCCACATTGCCGGCGGTCAGCCCCCAGACAGGGGCGACCGAGCCGTTGTTTTTATAGACGCCATCGCTATAAACCGCCATGTAGGTGTCCAGCATGGCATCCGGACCGATGGCGATGCCCTGGATGCTGGCATTGGTGAGGCCGGTATTTTCCTGGGTCCAGCCGGCGCCGGAATTAGACGAGTAAAAAACACCGCTGGAGCTGCCCGTGGTGCCGGCATAGATATTCGTTGTTGCCGGTACAATGGCCAGTACGGAAACGTCGGACGCAGGTCCCGGAAGCGGGATATTGCCCCAGGTGGCGGCACCGTCAAAGCTTTTGTAGATTTGACCGAACAAACCGCCGGCATAGATGGTTTGAGGTGAAACAGGGTCAACAGCCAGGCTGGGGATGCTTGTCATGACCAGGCCGGTATTGGCGTTGGCAGGTGTCACGGTCGTTGCAAATCGATCCGTACTCTTGGTGACGCCGTCGGCGCGCCCGACATAGACGATTGCGGATATGACCGGGTCAATGGCAATCGCATCGCACCCGCCCGACATTCCGATCACCGGGACCCAGCTGACGCCGCTGTCGCTGGATTTATAGAGCCCGCTGGGGCCGTTTCCAATGACACAGGTATACAGGAATGCCGGCGTTAGCTGGTCCTGAGCGATCAGTACCGCAGAACTGACGGAAAAAAATCCACTGGCATCCTGAGTCCAGGTGACGCCGGTGTCCGTACTCCGGTAGATGCCGCCGCTGGTGGCAATGGTCAGGATTGAAGCTGTCACCGGATCAACGGCGATGCCATTTACAAAAAGGCTGCCGAGCCCGCTGCCGTTGATGGCCGTCCATGTCGCGCCTCCATCGCTGCTCCGAAAGATGCCGCCACCGGTTGTGCCCGCATAGACAATATTTGTCGAGGTTTTATCGATTGCGATCGTACTGGGGTTGCTGATGGCTCCGGTTGGATTCCAGCTGGCCCCGCCATCCGTGCTTTTCATGATAGACGTATTGCCGACTGCGTACAGGGTAGCCGGGGTGAGCGGATCGACAGCAAAGGCCTTTGTGGCCGGGCTGCCGGCCAGAAACGCCCAGTTCGTTCCGCCGTCAACGGTCTTCCAGACGCCGTCCTGCCGGCCGGAATAGGCGATGTTCTGATTTGCGGGATCATAGGCCAGGGCCGAAACCTGCGAACCGGCATGGCTCATGGTCCAGCTGTTGGCGCTGGAAATGCTCTTGAATATGGCCGCTTGGCCGCCAACCAGCACTTCCAGACGCTTGGAGGGGTTGACCGCCAGGGCGCTGACCTTTCCACCCGCCGGACCCATACTGCTCCAGTTGCTGAAGGCGGCTTGGGCCTCCCCGCTGCCCGCCACCAGCACGGCCATAACC
The DNA here is from genome assembly GCA_001824455.1 of Desulfuromonadaceae bacterium GWB2_53_15. Lineage (GTDB taxonomy): Bacteria > Desulfobacterota > Desulfuromonadia > Geobacterales > Pseudopelobacteraceae > JACPFJ01. The sequence goes on along the minus strand of MHXL01000052.1, from coordinate 10,660 downwards.
AACAACGGCGCCAGCGCCCATATGGCCGACCTCATAATCATGGAATGGACCATCCGCCCTGCATAGTTCAACATGGTGCTCCCTCCTTTACCCTGTCCACGGGGCAAAGCCGTTGTTGGCGTGGCTAAAAATTCACATTAATCTTCACATTTACCGTGTTGCTCACCGGTGGTATCGGCGGAGGCGGTGTCGGTGCCGGCGGTGGAGGTGGTGGAGGCGGTAATACCGGTCCCGCCGGCAGCACGCTGGGGAGCGTTGCCAGAGGATCACCAGCGGCATACAGCAGACCGCTGGTCGTAGCGACAGGTCCTACTGGTGCAGCACCCGAAGTTAACTGTTCTGTTGTGCCTGTTGCACCTGTTGTGCTTGTTGCACCTGTTGTGCTTGTTGCACCTGTTGTACCGGCTGCGCCGGTATCTCCACTAGAGCCGGTTCCAGCGGGGCTCGCGCCCGGTCCTGCGCCAGCACCGCTTTCAGACGGGGGTGTTACCCCCTGCTCCATCTGCCTGATCTCGTTGGGCAGCGCCGGGCGAGGCGGAGAGGGAGAGCGATGACCATGAACCGTCGTGAGGGTGCCGGGGGTCAGGATCACCTGCTGGGAAGGATTACCCGGGTTGAAGCTATAGACCGAACCGGACTGCACGAAGATGCCGGTCACACTTCGCTCGTGGGAGACAAAGAAATTGGTTCCACGTACACCGGCAATGGCGTTGGGGGTGCGCACCTCGAATTTTTTGACGCCGGCGCCGGTTTTGACCTGCTGCAGGTCGACAACAGCCTGCAGTTTGCCGCGAGTCAGGCGTACCTCGCTACGGTCAGGACTCTTGCCGGAAAAATGCTCGCCGACATCGACCCGGCTGCGCGGTGAAATACGCAGGACAGTACCGTCGCTGTACACCACCTCGGCAAAACCGCCGCTCTTGGTGCGGATGAAGTCACCGCTGGAGACCTTGTCCCCGCTTTTCACCGGCCGGGATGGCAGCTTCCCGCCCGCCATGATATCCACCGCTCCGGTCACTCCCCGTAACGTGCCGATTTCAGCGGCCTGGAGGGAACGGAATGTGCCCGGCAACATCAGCAGGGCAGCGGCGATCAGCAGCGAGCAGATCGGAGCGAATCGTTTCAACGCGGTCATATGCTCATCTCCTTGATAAGTTGCAAAATCATTTCCTTAACTCACTGATCATGATTATAGGGCCGGGGCTAGAAGCGTAGTTCGAAGCCGGACGAAATAACATTGCGTTGGCAATCGTAGAAATCAACGTTGGAGAGCGCCCGGCTGTAATAATACTGCAGATTGAGATACAGGTTTCTATACAGCTTTTGGTTGACGGTGGCCGATGCGTTCACGATCGTGTCCTTGCGCAGGGCGATGCTGTCCAGGTAATCCTGCCAGGTGCCCTCGGCGGTCAGGATCAACTTGGTGCTCTGGGTAACCGGGATCAGCAGGTCAAGGCCGGCGCGCCCACCCAGATTACGCCAATCACTGCCGGTGGTGTCTTCATAGAAAGCCTCCCCCCGCAGATTGAACATGCCCTGTCCATTGCCATAAAGGAAGATGTAGCCCGCCTGGGCGTTAAAGATGTTTGCGTCGCGGTCGTTTTCGGGAGTGACCGGCTCCTGGAACATGTTGCGCCGGGAATAGCCGAAGGATAGCTGGCCCAGATTATGCGGGGTGAAGACGAAGGTTGCACTCGGCTTGAAGGAGTACTGGAACGAATAACTGGCGTAATCGAGGGTGGTGTGGGTGACGTTGAGCGGCAATGCGACGATCACGGCTTCGTTGCGATGGATGGGGCTGAAGGTCAGAGCATGGGAAAGCATGTTGTAGTCGCTGATCCGGAAATAATTGTTATTCTGGAGGGCGTACTGCAGGTTGGCGGACCAGGCGGAGGTTTGCTCCCCGTTGTATTCGATGCGCAGGTTTTCGCTGATGCCGCCGCTGCGCTCGTTGCGTGTGATTGCGTTGGCCTGCGGGACCTTCGATTTGAGCAGCACGTTATCGTCGTACTGATAGTTGATCCCCGCGAAAACGTTCCATAGTTTGGCCGTACCGGCGGCACTCATGCGCTGCTCGTATTCCTGGGCAAAGGTGGCCACATCCGTGCCGGGATAACGGGTGACGATGGCCCGCAGGCTTTCTCGCGCCTCCTGCTTTTTACCCTCCTGGGCCAGGGTCAGGGCGATCTGGAAGTCCGTCTGTTGATCAGGCTCGGCAGAGCCGGTTTTGGCGGCGTTGAAGGCTGCGCGGGCCTCGGGGTAGCGTTTCTGCTGGGAGAGGATCAGACCCTTGAGGTAGGCGATTTCCTGCGGCTTGACCTGTTCCTTTTCAGCCCATGCCACCCAGGTCATGGCTTCATCGAACCGTTCCAGGTTGACCAGCACCGCGACCAGTTCCGCTGCGGCGTCTTTTTCGGGAGAGGGGCCTTTCAGGGCCTCTTTGAAGTTTTCAGCAGCGCCGCCATCGTCTCCAGTCTGCTTCCGGCACAACCCGGAATAATAACTATTGAGGGCAGAGCTGTCGCCGCCCTGCCGGGCCTGCTCCAGCAGGGCGAGGGCCTCTTCGTAGTTTTCCCGGTTGTACTCGATGACGGCATTCTGGGTCGCTGGAGTTGCAGGAACAGCCAGACCAAGCGAAGGTGCAGCCAAAGAAAGAAACATGACCACAATGATAAATTTCATGTGTCCTCCAAGACAATAGAAACAATGATTTATTCAGTGCATGCCGGCCTGTTTTGCAACACTTGACCCGGTTTGGCGAGTGAGCTTGACACCGGCCATATGACTTGCTTTAGATATTTTAATTGCAATATTCATGAAATTATAATCGCGGTTTAGTGTAACTTACATCCGGCTTGAAATACAAATTAAAAGGGACACAACCTTGCGATTATGTCCCTCATGATTTTGCTTAACGTCACAGATGTAACACTTACCGCACCAGCTTGCAAAGCTTCTTGAACTCCTCCGTGCCAGCCACCTTCAATAATTGAAACATGACCGATTCGGTACAGGTCGGGACGGCACCGGTCAGGGTCATGGCCTCGATGGCGGTCTGCCAGTTGCGCTTGTCCCTGCTCATAACGGCATCCTTGACCACGTGCACCTCAAACCCCGCATCGCGCAGTTCGATCACCGTCTGCAGCACGCAGACATGGGTTTCCATACCGGTGACGATGATCTGGGTCCGGCCGCTGGCCTTGAGCGTCTCCACAAATTCTGGGCTGCCGCAACTGCTGAAGCTCATCTTCTCGTAAAACGATGCTGTAGCGGACTTTTCTTTCAGCTCCGCCAGGGTCGCCCCCAGTCCCTTGACGTACTGCTCGGTGACCAGCACCGGCACGTTCATTTCGGCAGCGCTCTCCAGCAGAATGCCGATGTTCTTGGTCAGCTTGCCCAAAACTTTGTGATCCATGGCCAGGCAAAGCTTTTCCTGCACATCGATCACCACCAGCACAGCCTTGTCCCGCTCCAGAAAAAACCTGTCTTTTACCGACATGTCCCGTCTCCTTTTATCAAGTTAGAAATATTCCCGTAAAACCACCAAATTCAAGCTCATATTGTTGCGTACCTTTGTTGATTTTGCAAGCGCCTTTAATAGATGCAAACCGGCTTTACCAGAATCCACAAGGCTAACATCGCCAATCGCACTCAAATAAAAACAGTTGCATTTCATAAGTTCGTGCTAACCTGAAGCCAGCCTGGCCATTTTTTTTCACATGTACGACTTATTGTGTCAGGTGGGTGTGGTATGAAAGAATTGCCATGAAATACAACCCTGAAATTCACCATAGACGCTCGATACGGCTGAACGAATACGATTATGCAACGGCAGGGGCATATTTCGTGACGATATGTGCACATGAAAGGGAATGCCTGTTCGGAGAGGTGCTGGATGGGGTTATGCGGTTGAATCCGGCGGGTGAAATGGCTCGCGCAGAATGGGAGGGGCTGCCGCAACGTTTTCCAAGCGTCACATTGGATGAATTTGCGATCATGCCGAACCATTTCCACGGGATCATCGTAATATCCGATGTTGCCACATGCGTTGCTTCCGTAGGGGCGCCGCTCGCTGCGCCCGCCTTTAAATCCGCGGCAACAACCAAGGGCGCGGCAAGCACAAACCAGGGCGCGGCAAGCAGCGCCCCTACGTTGGGTTCAATCATGCGGGCGTTTAAATCGATATCCGCAATCGCCGTCAATCGATTATTGGATCGTCAGGGGCGGCCATTATGGCAACGAAATTATTACGAACGGGTCATCCGGGATGATGAGGAAATGTACGCCGCACGGAAATACATTCAAGAAAATCCGTTACAATGGGATCTGGACCGGGAAAACCCTGTGAATGAGCCACAACCAACAAACAACACGTAGGGGCGAACCTTGTGTTCGCCCGCCTTTCGATCTTGTTGGTTGTGATGGGCAGGGGCGCTGCTTGACGCGCCCCGGTTTTTGATCTTGTGTTTTACGAGGTATCCTATAGGGTGAAAGTTACAATATGGTACTGGTGGAAAAAACCGTTAAGGATTAAAAATTAAACGCCCCGCTTTGCAGCGAGGCGTTTCGGACGGGCGCTCTCAGGGAGCGTAGCCGGCGCAACGGAAGTTCCGTTCTTATTGTTCGGAGATCCTTAGTGTACTTAGGAAACGGTTCTTCTTCAACAACAACACAACCACAAAAACGGGCGATCACAAGGATCGCCCCTACGGAATACCGCAAAAATTGTGGCCCTTCGCTTTTGCTCACAACAACCCCAGCACTCCTTTTAGGCTGTGTTCCACCGCTGTCATTTCTTTTGAGGTGAGAGTGGTCAAGGGGCCTTCGCCGAAGCGTTCTTTGTCGAGGGCGCGGGGTTGGTCAACGACCACCTGGCACGGTTTTAGAAGCCGGTCGCGTGGCTCGATCATGATGCGCCATCGTTTGAAGGAGGGATAGACCTGTGTGGTAAGCGGCAGGATAACAACCATCGGCGTGCCGCTTTGCGTAAGGGCGTTGTCCTGCATAACCAGAACCGGCCGGATTTTGGCGATTTCGCGCCCCCGGCCGGAATTGAGGTTGGCAGCCCAGATCTCGCCGCGACGCATCATTTCCACCATTTTTCGGCCGGCTTGCCGGACCGGAAGCCGCCCGGCTTGCGCCCCTCGGCGATGTCCAGCGCTTCGTCACTGGTGTCCATGCCTTCTTCGGCCATTTCAAGAGCTGCACAACGGATGGACTCATCAGTATAAGCGGTGTGGGCCTCAGCCACCAGTTCGGCCATGAAACGCTCCCGCTCGCGGCGTGCAAGGTAATCAACAATAGCGATGCGTACCACCTCGGAACGCGGCAGCCGTTCAAGGCGGGCTTCATCTTCCAGGCGGTGATCCAGATCTTCCGGCAGGCGCAGGCTTAACGCAGGCATAACAGACCTCCATGTATTACATAACGCAATACAAAACGTAACGCAATATGTCGGATTAGTCAATAACTCAATTGGTTCAGGTATTTCTTGGAAAGGAAGGCAGGAGGATCTCTGAAAAACAGGGGTGGCAAAAAAGGGCGATCACAAGGATCGCCCCTGCGTTTTCCAATATAAACCGGGCGGCAGCGCACATAATACCCGCGCTTTCAATCCCGCTTCAGCTCTATCCCCAACTCGTGGATCTTTTTGCGCAGGGTATTGCGGTTGATGCCAAGGATATCGGCCGCCTTGACCTGGTTCCAACGGGTCTTCTCAAGTATGAAACGGAGCAAAGGCCGCTCCACCTGTTCCAATACCATGGCATGAATATCACCTTTGTCAAGCTTCTCTATTCCGGTGAAACAGGTACGCAGCTTCATGTCAACAAGCGCTTCCAGGGAGGTATCCTGGGTGCCGGCAACCTTGTCGCCCACGACCTGCACCAACCCCTGGAAATCAGCCGCCGTCAGCATCGGGTCGCTGGAAAGAATCACCGCCCGCTTGATGGTATTCTCCAGTTCACGCACGTTTCCGGGCCAGGAGTGGGCCGTCATGACAGCCAAGGCATCATCGGAGAAGCGTTTGGGTGGTATCCCCAGTTCCGTACAGGTCCGATCCAGGAAATAGTGGGCCAGGTCGGGAACATCGTCTTTGCGCTCCCGCAGGGGAACAAGGTTGATGGGCACGACATTCAGGCGATAGTAGAGGTCTTCGCGGAACTCTTTCTGGCGAACCTTTTCCATCAGCTCCTGGTTGGTCGCCGCCACGATGCGCACATCCACCGGGATATTCTGGGTGCCGCCAATCCTGGTCACCTCCTGCTCCTGGAGGACGCGCAGGATCTTTGCCTGCAAATCCAGCGGCATGTCGCCGATCTCATCCAGAAATATCGTACCCTGATGTGCTTGTTCGAACTTGCCTTGCTTCCGATCCGTGGCCCCCGTATAAGCTCCCTTTTCAGAGCCGAACAACTCGCTTTCCAGCAGATCACGCGGTATGGCGGCGCAGTTGATGGCCACGAAGGGCTTGCCGAGCCGTCCGGAGTTGAAGTGGATGGCTCGCGCCACCAATTCCTTGCCGGTACCCGATTCGCCCTGAATCAGGATGGTAACATCGCTGACGGCCACCTTGCCGATGGTCTTGTAGATCTCGCGCATGGCAGGTGAATTGCCGATGATGTTTTTTTCAACCTGGTAACGGTCCTTGAGCTCATGCTTGAGCATCGTAACCTGGCCGGCGATGTCCCGGGCCCGCTCGACCTTTTCGATGATGGCATCGATCACGTCCAGATCAAAAGGCTTGGTAATGTAGTCGTATGCCCCGCGCTTCATGGCTTCCACGGCATTTTTCATGCTGGCTTCGGCAGTCATGATCACCACAAGCAGCTCACTTTTCAGTTCGCGGACACGATCCAGCAGATCCAGGCCGGTTATGCCGGGCATCTTGATGTCAAGGATGGCCAGGTCATAATTGTTCTCCTGGATCAGGGACAGGGCCTGACGGCCATCATGAGCCAGATCTACGATAAATCCTTTCCTTTTGAGGGCTTTGGAAAGGACCCAGCGCATACTCTCTTCGTCGTCAGCCACCAGAATTCGTGTAAGGGACATATCAACCTCTATTTTAATTCGTAATTATATGTAGGGGCGTGGCCTTGGCCCGCCCTGTTGATAATGGCAACAAGGTCTGATATTGCGACAGGGCGGGCCAAGGCCGCGCCCCTACTGTACCAGCGGCAACAACACCGTAAATTTCGTACCGTGCCCATACTCGGAATCCACCTTGATCATGCCGCGGTGCTCGGCCACGATCTTGTGACAGATGGCCAGCCCCAGCCCGGTCCCGCTGGATTTGGTGCTAAAAAACGGGGTCCAGATATTCTCCAGATCCTCCGGGGGGATGCCAGGGCCGTCATCGGCAACCTCCACCGCCACCATGCGGGAATGCCTTTCATTCTGGGTCATGCGGTAATCCGAAAGCACCCGTGTAACCACGGTCAGCTGTCCGGTTTCAGCCATGGCATCGATGGCGTTGCGGATCAGATTGAGAAACAGCCGCGTCAGCATCGCCTCATCCGCCATAATGGCCGGAATACTGGGGTCAAAATGTTTGACAAAGGAGACGTCACGCCCCGCCACCGCCTGTTGCTGAAGCAGCAGGATATCGCCCAAAACCTTGTGCAGGTTAACGTGTGTGTGTGTAAGCCCCCGCGGCGATGCCAGTTCCAGCAGCTCGCGCATGATGTGGTCGATGCGTTCTGTTTCGCGGATCATGACCCGCGTGTACTCACGCAGATCGTTCCCTTCGCTCAACTCGCGCTCAAGGAGTTGGGCCGCACCCTTGATCCCACCCAGTGGGTTTTTTACCTCATGGGCCAGGCCGGCTGCCAGCGTTCCCAATGTAGACAGCCGGTCAGCCTGGCGAACAGCCGCCTCCAACTCGCGGATATAGGTGATGTCCTTGAGGGTCAGGATGGCGCCGATATTCTCGCCGCTGTCCAGTACCAGCGGGTAACAGGTGACCGCCACCGGCTTGACCTTGCCGGTTGAGCGGACCAGGACGTTCTCATGGTCGGAAATGGTGATCCCGGTGGAGATGATCTTGGCAACCATTTCCACGAGGGTGGTTTCTTGGGAAAACAGCTTTTCAAAGACAGTCCCCAGGCACTGCCGCCGCGAGAACCCGGTAATTTCCTCGGCTGCCGGGTTGCACAGGGTGATAACTCCGTCCCTCCCGACAACGATCACCCCGTCACCGACGCTGTCGATTACCGTGGCGTAGTATTCACCCAAGGATTTCTGAATATCGCCTGCCATCTCAGTTGTTGGGATAATGCGCATCTGGAATCGTGCCGATCCTTTCCGTAAGAGCATAGATGTCAGCCAGGCAACCGGCTCCATTGGCATCGCGGCGGATGTCTGCGGCACCTGCGAAGCCTTTGGCATACCAGCCGATATGCTTTTTCATTTCCCGCACAGCCACGACATCGCCATACTCTCCGGCATACAACTCCAAATGCTGTCGGATAGCTGCCGCGCGTTCATGATTGCTGACCGGGGTAAATGCACCATGCTGAGCCAGCTCAAACACCTGTCTGAAAATCCAGGGTGCACCCAAGGCGCCACGTGCCACCATCACCCCATCACAACCGGTTTCTGCAAGCATTCGAAGACACTCCTGCGGCGTGAACAGGTCTCCACTGCCGATAACCGGTATAGACAAGCTGTCTTTAAGGTCTGCTATGTGCGACCAGTCAGCGTGCCCTGCAAACATCTGCGAGCGGCTGCGGGGATGCAGGGTAATGGCGTCGCACCCTTCGGCCTCGGCGATCCTGCCGATTTCACGGAAGCTGTCATCGCCGCAGTGCCAACCAGAGCGAATCTTGATCGTTAACGGCAGTGAAGTTGCAGCCCTGACCTTGCGGATGATGGCAGCGATCTTGAGCGGTTCCTGCAACAGTGCGCTGCCTGCACCTGTACCAACCACCTTGCGCACCGGGCAACCCATGTTGATGTCCAGCAAGTCGCCGTATCCCTCCACCATGCGGGCCGCCTCGGCAAGCTGCCCAGGTGTATCCCCGAAGAGCTGGATGCCCAAAGGACGGTCCTCCGGGCAGCTTTTCAAAAGAGCGAGGGTTTTGATTCCCTCACGCACCAGCCCGTTCACGCTGACCATTTCAGTGAATGCAAGCGTTGCCCCTTCTCGGCGGCAGAGGATGCGGAATGGGAGATTGGTAATTCCAGCCAAAGGGGCAAGCACAACGTTGTGCGCCAGGGTAAGGCCTCTAATTTTTAATGGTTTCAACATTATGCACACAGAATGGTAGTCGCGGAGGGGAAATATGCAGCCCACTAATGCCTAATTTTTGAGCATACTATCACAGCTCATGAAATTGGCAAGAGGAAAATGAATAAAATAGTTGTTGCCAAGAGGCTCTTTTAAGGTTTTAATATCTGCATAAAGAATCAATTTGCAGGATTATCATCATTTAATTCATCAAGGAGTTACTTATGTTTGGGATAGGGATGCCGGAGATGATCATCATCCTCGTTATCGCGTTGATCGTGATCGGACCGCACAAGCTGCCCGAACTTGCCAAGTCGCTGGGCAAGGGACTGGCCGAGTTCAAGAAAGCTACGAATGACTTCCAACGCAATATCCAGGAAGAAGCCAACAAGACCGAAGAGAAGGCTGCTGCCCCGCAACAGGTGGCAACATCGGAGCCGGCTTCTGTAGAGACAGCTTCCAAGGCACCGGAAAGCGTTCCAGCCGAGAAAAAGGAAAATACACAAGCTTAATATGAAATTATTGCCGGCGTTCCAGCTCTGATTATTAAAAACCCCGTCTTTTCAGACGGGGTTTTTTTTATTTGCCATTTTGTTTAAAACCCTGAGCACTATAGCCATCCACCATGACCTCCAGGTGTCCGTCGTTTGGGCAGAAAATCAGGCCATGGATTGGAACATCCGCCGGTATAAGCGGATTGGCGCGGATTTTAGCTACCACTTCGGTCACGTTTTCAGCCGGACAGGCAAAAGACCCGAGCCACTGCGCCAGGTCCGGGACATGGGTTTCGATTGCCTGTGGTGAAATGCCGCGGGCGATCATGTCGTTTTTCAGTTTCTCCGGGTCGATGTCTGCCATGCCGCAATCCTCGTGGCCAATGACGAAGATTTCCTCCACCCCCAGCATGAAAATGGCCGCTACAAGACTGCGGATCACCCCGCCATGCAGCGGATCGACCAGTGTGTTGCCGGCGTTCTTGATGACCTTGGCGTCGCCCCGCTTAATCCCCATGGCAGGTTCCAGAAAGTCAACCAGACGGGTGTCCATGCAGGTGAAGATGGCAAACTGTTTTTTCGGGTTCTTCGGTAACGGTGGAAATGCCCCCGGGTGGACAAAGCTCCGATTAGCCGTGAGGATGGAATTGAGCAGGTTCATACGCGGATCCTTGCATAAAAATATTGGTCACAAGTCTGTATAAAAATTTGTGGCGGCCTAACCATTAATGCTGAAAAATGGCAGTAGTCGTGTGAATATCTCACAGATGCCGTCGCCCTTCAACCCCGGAATTCCATCCGCGCCATTATTGCTTTGACAAATCAACACTACAGCTTTTGGCAGGCAAGGCACGCAAGGCATAAAATAACCAGGCTCTACTGGATATTCTGCGCATCCACGACAGCGATTGCTGCCATCTTGACGATATCATCGACA
>MHXL01000051.1 GCA_001824455.1 Desulfuromonadaceae bacterium GWB2_53_15 | reverse complement strand
GCCTGAGCGGGCAGCAAGGCGTCATGATTCCCAAGTCCAACGAACGGCATCTGATGCTGAATAAAGAGGTGGTGGAAGCTGTCAGGGAAGGCAGGTTCCATATCTGGAGTGTCGAGACCATCGAGCAGGGCATCGAGATCCTGACCGGAATGACCGCCGGTGTGCGGGGCAAGAGCGGTAAGTTCCCCAAGGGGACGCTTTACCATCTGGTGGATGAACGCCTGAAGACAATGGGAGAGAAACTTAAGCTGGCTGATAAAACCAAACGGAAGCAGCGCAAGAAAACGGCCGTAGCACCAGCACCAAAATAAATCAAGTCGGAGTATGTATGGCTATTGAGTGGAGAGAATCACTTTCAATCGGCGTGGATGCGATTGATGGACAGCATAAGGAATTGCTGCAGCGTTTCGACAAATTGTTGAGCGCCTGCAAGGACGGCAAGGGGATCGATGAGCTGAAGGGTTTGCTGGATTTTCTCAGCGACTATGTGCTCACCCATTTCAGGGATGAAGAGTCGATCCAGCGCCAGCATCGGTACCCCGGCTATGAGGAACACAAGAGGCTGCATGAAGGGTTTGTGGTTCGCCTGGAGACACTCAAGCAGGAAATAGACACGCAGGGAATGGCTGTGCACCACGTCATGGAAACCAATAATTTGCTGTTGAAGTGGCTGATTAACCACATCTCCGTGGTTGACAAGGAGTTGGGGAAATTTCTGCAAGGCAACAAGCCATAACTAATAAGAGAGGGTGCTCCCCACGGAAGCGCCCTCTCTTATTGACCGTTATTTTCAAGTGATGCGCGTTTTTCAGACACAATCCTCACGCCACAGGCAGGCATCCTGTCCGCAGCTGTCGGCCTTGCCGGTCCCGAAACACATCTCGTTACGTTCCGCATCTTGAATAGCTCGCACCAGGTCGGCTTTTTTCATCTTGCCAGCCTTGATATTGTGTTGTTTGGCGATTTCCTTGAGCTCGTCGATTTTCATGCCGCTGTCTCCCCTGTTTGTGTCTTGTGGTGTGATGGGCAGAATGCCATTCCGATTAGTATAACGTTCATTTATAAATTATCAAGCATTCATTGGATAGTTCACATAAAGGCAGGCCCTCTGGCCTGCCTCGTGCTTGACAAAGGTGTGCTCAGACACGGATACCGGTGATGCGGAACAGTGCCTCGCGATATTTGTCGGCGGTCTTTTCGAGGATATCGGCAGGTAGCGGCGGGGCCGGCGCGGTCTTGCCCCAATCGAGGGTTTCCAGGTAGTCCCGCAGGAACTGTTTGTCGAAACTGGGCTGCGGACCGCCAGGCTGGTACTGGTCTTTCGGCCAGAAACGGCTTGAATCGGGGGTCATGCACTCGTCGATGATGATAAGCTCACCATTGTAGACGCCGAACTCGAACTTGGTGTCAGCGATGATGATCCCCTTCTGATCGGCCAGGTCACGGGCCCGGCTGTAAATCTTAAGGGTGTAGTCGCGGGCCTGTTCGGCCAGTTCCCGGCCACAGATATCGACCATTTCTTCAAAGGTTATATTCTCGTCGTGCGCTCCGAGGTCAGCTTTGGTAGAAGGTGCGAAAATCGGCTCGGGCAAGCGATCGGATTCCTTCAACCCCTCGGGCAGTTTGATGCCGCAGATGGAGCCGGTAGCCTTGTAATCCTTCCAGCCTGAGCCGGAAACATAGCCGCGCACGATGCATTCGGCGGCAAGGGGCTTGGCCTTCTTGACCCACATGGAACGCCCCTTGAGCACATCTGCATAGGGTTGGCACTCAGCAGGAAAATCAGCCACATCGGTGGAGAGGATGTGATTCTTGACGATGTCCTCCATCTGGCGGAACCAGAAGGTGGATATCTGCGTCAGGACAAAGCCCTTGTCCGGGATTGGTTCGTTCATGATTACATCAAAGGCCGACATGCGGTCAGAAGTGACCAGCAGCAAGGTGTCACCTAGATCGTAGATATCTCGCACCTTGCCGCGCGCCATGAGTTTCAGCCCAGGGAAATCTGTCTGCATAACGAGTTGTGACATAACTCTCTCCTATTTATCTGCGATAAGTGACTGGTTAATATCGATTTTTGCTTTGGAGCGCAGATCCTTGACCCATTTTACAAGCTCATCTTCCTGCTTTTTAGGGAGCATCTTCTGCTTGATCTGCTCCTTGTTCTTGTCGAATTCCGCTTTGGGTGCTTCAATGCGATTTTTCAGACGCACGGCATACCAGCGATTGCCTACCTTGAAAGGAGTTGCAGCCGCAGGTGCGGCAGTCGTCAGGGCAAAGGCCGCCTCCATCAGATCAGGGGCATTACCGATGACCGGCAGGTCACCCTTGGCTGAATAAGCGAAGGTGCCGGTAAGCTGGGTTTTCAGGACTGCCTTGGCTGCCAGCTGCTTGGCAGCGTCTTCTGCCTTTTTCTTGGCCAGCTCGACCGCCTTTGCCTCTTTGGTCTTCAACTCCACCGCAGCCTTGATCTCAGCCAGGGGTGGAACAATCGCCGGCTTGCGCTCCTTGGCCTTGAGAATGTAGATCCCCTTGGCGGTCTCCACCGGGCCACCCAGTTCACCCTGCTTGAGCTCCAGGGCTTTATTGAGCACGGCAGCTTCGCCGGCCAGAACCTGTGGAGGCGCATTGGCCGCAAAGATCGGCGTTTCCTGTACCTTTGCCTTCAATTGGCCGGCTATCAGGTTCAGGTCACCTGACTTGATATTTTTGTATAGAGTATCCGCAGCCAGCTCAAAAGCCTGCTTGGATGCCTTATGCTTCAAGGCTTCAGCCTTGACCTGATCCTTGACATCCTTGAGCGGCAGGATGCCGTCCTTGCCCTGCCAGCGATCGATGTTCTTCTGGTAGAAGGTCTGGATCTCATCCTCGGTCAAGGTCAGCTTGGCAGCCAGAGAGGCAGGGTCGAGGAGGATATAGGAAAGCGCCACCTTCTCGGGTGTCTTGAAGGCACCCTGGTTTTTCTGCAGATAATCGTTCAGCTCTGCTTCGGTCAGCTTCACTTCGCCAATCACGTCGGATGGTGCGTAGGCAACATACTCCAGATCAAGCTTGTCGTTTTCCTTTTTGTACTGGGCCAGGGCATCGTCGTCGCTGACCGTAACCTTATCCTTTATTGCCTGGCGGGCTTTTTTGAGGACCAGCTCACCCTTCTGTCCCTCCTCGAAGTCCTTAATGGTGATCCGACTGCCTTTGAGGAGTTGCTGATACAGATTGAAATCAAACTTTCCATCCTTCTGGAACGTGGACATGCCTTCGATTGAGGCTGCCACCTCATCCTTGGAAACCTTGATCCCCATCGACTTGGCCTCTTTCATGATCAGGAAGTTGTCAATCAGGCTATCCAGGGCGACCTTTTTCAGTCCCAGCATCTTTTCCATCTCGGCCGGGATAGTCTGGCCATAGATCTGCTGATACATGTTCCTGATGCGCTGATAGGAGTCCTGATATTCCTCCATGGTGATCTTGCTGCCGTTCACCTTGGCGGCGTAGCCGACAGAGCCCCCCATACCGTCACTACCCTTACCCCACACCAGGAACATTGTTCCAACAAACGAAAGCACGATGATAACGAATACAAATTTGATGATAATGGATTGTTTCTTCTGACGAATGAGGTCCAGCATGGGCGAGAAGCTCCTTGGTCGTTGTCTGTAGTCGAATCGCCGCTGCTAGCGGCTTAAGAGCGAAATAATACTATACGTCCCTATCGATTGCAAGCTGTTGTTTAAGCTACCTATCCCGGTTTACATTCTGCCCTTATCTGTGCTAACGTGCAGCCCACTTCATTTTTTGCACTCACGAGGGTATCCTGATGGAACTGAGCTTTTCCCGGTCTAACGACGAAATAGATCTGCTTATCAACCGGCTGTTTGAGCTCTCAGGTGGTATTCACCACCCCAAGATCATCCGCGAGATGGTGCTGTCCTCCCTCAAGCTGGGACAGGAAATCGACTATCTGGCCGACCTCAAGCTGGTAAACCGCACCCTGCGCGAGATGCGTTATACCGCCAAGGTCTTTGGCCCCTACCGCCATAAGAAAAAGGTGACCATCTTCGGCTCGGCCCGCACCGCACCGCATGAGGAAATGTACCAGAAATGCCTGCGCTTCAGCCACCTGCTGGCGGAGAAGGGCTACATGATTATCACCGGCGGCGGCCCTGGCATCATGCAGGCCGGCAACGAGGGCGCCGGCAGCGAAAACTCTTTTGCCGTCAACATCCGCCTGCCTTTCGAACAGGCCCCCAACCCGGTCATGTTCCGCAATCCGCGTTTGATCACCTACAAGTATTTCTTCAACCGCAAGGTTGCCTTTGTCAAGGAAGCGGATGCCGTGGTCGTTTTTCCAGGCGGATTCGGTACGCTGGATGAGGCCATGGAGGTATTCACTCTGGTGCAAACCGGCAAAACCTCTCCCAAGCCGCTGATCCTGATCGACGACGCAGACGGCTACTGGGAACAGTTTTTCGAATTCGTCAAGGAGAGCCTGCTGGTGAAGGGTTTCATCTCCGGCGAGGATTTTTCAATCTTTACCATCACCAAGGATGAGCACGAGGCGGCCCAGGTGATCGAGACCTTTTACCGCGTCTATCATTCCATGCGCTTCATCGACCACAAGCTCGTCATCCGCCTGAACAAAAAACTCACCCCTGAGCAGATCGCCACATTGGAGGATGAATTCTCCGAACTGATCAAAAATAATGATCATATCATTTGCTGCGGCGTGTTCCCCGAAGAGATGGACGAACCGGACCTGGCTGATCTGGCGCGTATCTGCATGCACTTTGACCACCATCACTACGGGCTGCTGCTCGCCTTCATCCACCGCATAAATACGTTCTGATACACATCTCCGAGGTTTTTAAACCTCGGAGGTTTTACGCCCCACGTTCCCCCACCGTGAAAAAGATGGATAAGTGCGTTAACGACGTTATTTTCTGCCCGCCAGGCGCAAAAAACAGCTTCTAACTTGCTAATATAATTTTGACTTATCTCCCCCCCTGTGATATAAATACCCACTTTTTTCTCTTTATCTTGTATACATACACTTCCATACGGGGGGATCCAATGAACCATTTTCAGCACAAGGGCAGCGGACTCCATGCCGGGGACGGGACGAAAAAATAGCAACTTTCCTTTAAAATTCAGATACGGAGGAACAAACCATGTTCAAAGGAAGCATCGTAGCAATAGTGACACCATTCAAAGACGGAGCGGTTGACGAGCAGAAACTGCGTGAACTGGTGGATTTCCAGATCGCAAACGGAACCGACGCCATCGTAGCCTGCGGCACCACCGGCGAGTCATCCACCCTGGATTACGAAGAGCACATGGACGTGATCAGGATCGTTTTCGAGCAGGCGGGTGGACGGGTCCCGGTGATCGCCGGCACCGGCTCCAACTCGACCGCCGAGGCGATAGAGCTGACCCGGAAGGCAAAAGATCTGGGTGTTGCCGGGGTGCTGCTGGTAACGCCCTATTACAACAAACCGACCCAGGAAGGCTTGGTGCGCCACTATACCGCCATCGCCGACGCTGTTGACATTCCCCAGATCCTTTACAACGTACCCGGCCGCACCGGGGTCAACATGCTCCCGGAAACCGTGGCCCGTCTGGCCCCGCACAAGAATATCGTCGCGATCAAGGAGGCCACCGGCTCCCTGCAACAGGCTTCCGAGGTCATTGCGCTCTGCGGCGACCAGATCGACGTTTTCTCCGGCGACGACTTCATCACCTTCCCGATGATGGCCTGCGGCGCCGTGGGCGTCATCTCCGTGCTGGCCAAC
>MHXL01000050.1:1780-6966 GCA_001824455.1 Desulfuromonadaceae bacterium GWB2_53_15 | reverse complement strand
TCCACCCGCTTGCGCTGGGTGATGTCGCTCACCAGGCTGAGAAGCCGCTTCTCACCGTGCAGATTGATAACAACTCCGGAGAAGAGACCCGCCCGGAATTCGCCATTTCTGCCCCGTAGCGTAAATTCCCGGTCGCGGACCTCTCCATCTTTTTCCAGGAGCGCCACTAACTCCCGCCGCTCCAACGGGTCATGCCAGAGCCCGAGTTCCGGCGCGGTGCGACCGACCGCTTCATCCCGTGTGTAGCCGGTAAGCCGTTCGAACGCTTCACTGACCTCCAGAAAGCTCCCCTCCTCGATGGTGGAGATTGCCATGGATATTGGAGCGGTATGGAACGCTTTGGCGAATGTCTCTTTAGACTCCCGCAACGCCTCCTCCGCCCGCTTGCGCTCGACAAGGGCTTTTGCCAGCCGTATGTTCCTGTAGCTCAGTTTGGCAACCATACGGGCAAGGTGCGAGTAGAACTCCATCACGTTGTGGATCGTCTCCCTGCTCCAGCGCGGGATACGGTCCAGGGCCGCCAGGTACTCATCTTTGTCGAAGCCGTACGCCTCCGCCTGCCGGGTGAAAGTCTCTCGGTCAGGCACTTCGTCTTCAAAAAAGAACTGCCCCAGAAAAAGGTTGGCTATGTGTTTCCCCGCCACGGTGATCTGAGTAGCGATATCCCACATGTTGTTCCTGCACTTGTAAATCTTGCAGTTCTCTTCCTCCAGACCCTCTTGGGACAGATAAACATCACTTTCGATGCAGTTTGCCAGGGTTTGGGGATGCAGCCGGTGGAATTTAGCGCAGAGATCCTGATACCCGGTGGCGGCGAGAATATTCCCCTTGAGATCTAAGAGCCCAATACTGATCTTGGTCACCTTGTAGAAACTGTTCATCATTTCCTGGGTCTGCTGGAAATCGATGATCCGCCGCACTTCTTCGCCGCTGATATCCTCATCGGGGGACAAGAGGGTGTCGAGCTTTGCCTGCAGTTCTTCTTCCCGCTCCTTGCCCCTCTCTTCCGCCTGCTTGTGCTCGGAGATGTCCCGGACAACTGCCAGATAGCATTGCTCCCCCTCTATTTCGAGGCGGCGCAGCGTCATCAGGATAAAGGCGAACCTGCCGTCCTTGCACATGATTCGTGTGTCGAGGTCGCGTACCTCTCCGTTTGCTTCCAACTGCCGGGAGACCTCTTCCCACTTATCCGGATCGAGCCAACAGCCAAGTTGCGCGGTTCTCCTGCCAACCACCTCCCCGCGCAGGTACCCGGTCAACTGCTCGAAGGCCTCGTTGACGTCGAGGAGAACACCGTCGCTTGAACGCGTCAGGGATACGGCCTCGGGGAAAAAGCGGAAGATGCAGGCATAGTGTTCGTTGTTCGCTCTCCTCCCCGGATTTTTCTTAGATAGTGCCATGATCCTTCCTTTTGCGGAGGCAGCTCGGAGACAGCGGAGTAGCTTTGATTCATGCCAGGCTGACTGTTAAACAAAAAGCCGCTCCATCAGCAAATTGCTTGTATGAGCGGCTTTGATTTACCTTCTATGGCTACGTTCCTGGAACCACTCGCAATAATCGTTGAGAAGGTAATAAAACACCATTAACGTGAACTAAAATATATCTGATTAATCAGCAAGTCAATGAATTCGAGGCAGGGTGTTGAGGTGGGCGTTCCCTCGTCTCCGGTAGCACATTCAAAGTACGACTAAAAAAAGCCAGGATGGGGATCCTGGCTTCCGTGAACAACAAGCTTACATCAGATGGGCCATTTCAGAACTCCATCGGCATGGCCTTGACCTGCTTTGCTGTAAAGACCGGGCCATCCTTGCAGACATAGACATTGCCCACATTGCAGCGTCCGCACTTGCCCAGGCCGCACTTCATCCGGTTCTCCAGGGTCGTATAGACTTGCTCATCGCTAAAACCCAGCTTTTCCAGCACCGGCAATGTAAATTTGATCATGATCGGAGGGCCGCACACCAGGGCAATGGTGTTCTCAGCTACAGGTGCCGTTTCTTCCAGGATGGTCGGCACAAAGCCCACCTTGCCGTCCCACTGGGGGCCGTTGCCGCCGGGATCTACTGTCTTGACCAATCTGACATCCCCGCGAGCCTGCCACTCCTGCAATTCCCGCTTGTAAACCAGGTCACTCTCGGTCCGGGCGCCATAGACGATGGTGATGTCACCAAACTTGTCCCGCCAGTCCAGGCAGTTCCAGATCAGAGTCCTGAGTGGCGGCAGGGCAATGCCGCCCGCCACAAAGACCAGGTTTTTGCCGAAAAATTCCTCAATCGGAAAGGAATTTCCGTATGGGCCGCGTACGCCCATGGAATCACCCACCTCCAGGCGGCGCAACTCCTCGGTAACTCGCCCGACAGAACGGAAGCAGCATTCGATATGCCCCTTGCGGGTCGGAGAGGAAGCGATGCAGAAGGTGGACTCGCCAGCCCCGAAGGCGGAGTATTCGGCAAACTGCCCGGCCCGGAAGGTGAAGCTGTCGCGGACGGCTTCATCCTGGAAGACTAGCTTAAGCGTGCGCACATCCGGCGTTTCGTCGATGACTTCTGCGACGGTGGCCAGGAAGGGGAGGTAGATGTTTTTGTTGCTGTGATCACACATATTTAAAACCTTTTAAAGTCCACCACGGAGACACGGAGGCACGGAGAAAAACCAAAACCGTTTTGAGGGTAAAACCAAAGGCATGCCATCTTTTTTGGTTAAATCTTTAAATCCTTTGTATTCTGATTTTACTCTTGTTTTTGCTTTTGAAGCTCTCCGTGTCTCTGTGTCTCCGTGGTGGATTTTGAATTTTATTTCTTGCTGATGTCTTCCACGATAGCCGCGATGTCAATTCCCACCGGGCAGAGGCGGATACACCTGCCGCAGCCGGTGCAGAGCGTTTGGCCGAATTTGTCATCGTAATATTTGAACTTGTGCATGATGCGGTTGCGGTAGCGCTTGGGCTGCTGGTCGCGGGGGTTGTGGCCCGAGGCATGGTGGGTGAACTTCCAGAAGCCGCAGGCGTCCCAGTTTTTGCGGCGTTTGCCGCTCTTTTCGGTTCCTTCGTCCACAATATCGAAACAGTGGCAGGCCGGGCAGACAAAGGCGCAGGCTCCGCAACCGACGCAGCGTGTGGCGATGGAGTCCCAGGCCGGATCCTCGAAGTGATCATCCAGCCAGGCCTTGACCTTCTTCAGGTCGAACTTCTCTATCTGCGGTGCGGCCAGTGGCAGTGCTTTGGAGTTATTTGGCTCCGCGAAGAGTTCCTGGTGATTGGCAACCAGGGCATCGCCCTTCTCGCTGAAGGTTTCGCAGGCGTAGCCGCCTCCCTCTACAGGGGTCAGAAACAGGTCGCTACCCTTGGTTTCATCCGGTGCCAGCCCAACCGCGGTGCAGAAACAGGCGTCGTCGCCAGATGTGCAAGCCAGGCCGATGATGGTGGTCTTACGGCGTCGCTCCAGGAAAAACTGGTCCTTGTAGTCCCAGGAAAAGACTGCGTCCAGCACCGGGACGGCAGCCGCATCGCAGGGGCGCACACCGACCAGCACTGTTTCGGGAAAACGGGCCGGATCGATATCGGTGACAGTAACCTGCTGCCCTTCCTTCTCGTAGGACATGATGTCTTCGCACAGCGGGAAGAAGGCCTCTTTGCCGGACCTGCGCGGTAGGGGCGCCGCTTGCTGCGCCCATTCGCCAGAGGAGGTAAGCGGTTCGTAAAGCAGGGTGCCGGCGTTCAGGCGCGGGGCGACGACGCGTTTGCCTGCGGCGATCAGCTTGTCCAGGAGGATGTTGAGGTTTTGTTGGGAGATGTATTTTTGCATTTGAAAAACCTTTAATCATCTACCACAGAGGCACAGAGACACGGAGAAGACCGGAAAATCAAAGATCTTTGAATGTAGAATCCAAGGCATAAAGCCTTTTCTCTTTGCTTTTGTCCTTGATATCCTTCTTTGACTTTCTCCCTGTCTCCGTGCCTCCGTGGTGGGTGTTTGCCTGTTTATTTTATAAAACTCTGATCATCCTTCTCTTCGTAACTGACCAGCGGACCCTTTTCGTTGACCTCGAAGCCTGCCTCGTAGTCGTACAGCTCCTTCAGTTCCTTGGCCATCTTGCGGTTGAGCAGGTTCAGCGGGATGTCCATCGGGCAGACCCGTTCGCATTCGGCACAGCCTGCGCAGCGTCCGGCCAGGTGCATGGCCCGCACGATGTGCCAGGCAGTGTTGCCGGCCGGGCGGGGAGTCGTCTCCACCATCTGCGGTTTGTTGCGGTCGCACAGGCACTGTTCGCAGAAGCAGAACGGGCAGACCTGGCGGCAGGCGTAGCATTTGATGCATTTGGAGAACTGCTCTTTCCAATATGCCCAGCGTTCGGAGGGCGTCAATGCCTCCAGGCGGGCTATTTCGTTGGCGTATTTCTTGTCAAGCTCCGGGGTAAATGGCTGCTGTGGTGGCACAAAGTCGCATCCGACCGGCAGGTGGGCGTCGCATTCGCCGCACTTGGGCGCGATCGTGTCACTGGTCAGGGCTGTATCGGGCTGGATCGTTGATGCCAGCACCCCGACGCAGGGCACGCCGATCAGGTAGAGATCCTCGCGTTTCAGTTGCGATTCACCCATCAAGCCGACCAGCGCCTTGAGATCGCACCCCTTGACCACGATGCCGATCCGGCCGCTCTTGGGGATCTCTTTCTTGGCCTTGGTCAGGTAGACGGCCAGGTTGTTGACGCAGGCTGCGCTGAAGACCAGTTTTGCCGCTTCGACGGCCTGGGAGATCACGATCGGCTGGGCCGAACCCTTGCGGCGGGCAGGGGTGTAGCCGACAATGGCCGTGACCAGGCCTTCGGAGAGGATGCGCCTGGCCTCGGCTTGAATAGCCTCGGTAACGGCGGAGTAGATGGATGTGTCGATTGGTTGAGTCATAAAAACCTTTTAGCCACAGAGTGAACAATGAAATTCAAATCTATGCATTTTTTAAAGAAACCAAAAACGGTCTCTCACAGAGGCACAGAGGACACAGAGACAATCCAAGAATCTTTGTTTTTGAAGTCCCATCTGTGCCTCTGTGAGCTCTAGCGAACGATAGTGAGCGAGTGAGAGAACAGTTTTAAATCTGGTTGTAAGCTTCTTTCAACTCCGGTGTATCGATAGCCCCGGACCACTGTTCCTCCAGGGCCAACTCCTTGAACTCGCTCATGGGCCCCATGCT
>MHXL01000050.1:368-1714 GCA_001824455.1 Desulfuromonadaceae bacterium GWB2_53_15 | reverse complement strand
GGAGAACTGCAGGCGGTTCAGATCGACACCCACAAACTCCAGCAATTTGCGGAAGGCGGCAAACCTGCGGCGGGCATGGAAATTGCCGGCAATATAGTGGCAGTCTCCGGGATGGCAGCCGGAAACCAACACCCCGTCGGCACCCTGCTGGAAGGCCTTGAGGATGAAGACCGGGTCGATGCGTCCGGTGCAGGGGAACTTGAGCACCCGTACGTTGGCCGGGTACTGCATGCGGCTGGTGCCGGCCAGGTCGGCCCCGGCGTAGGTGCACCAGGTGCAGACAAAGGCGATGATCTTGGGTTCAAAGGTGTGTTTGAGTTTTTCTGGATGCATATTGGATAAAACCTTTTCACCACGGAGACACGGAGACACAGAGAAAAACCAAAATCTTTTTGAGGGTAAAACCAAAGACTTAAAATTATTTTTTGGGTTAAACCTTCAAAGTCTTTTGCTTTTGATTTTCCCCCTCGTTTTTGCTTTTGACGTTCTCCGTGCCTTTGTGTCTCCGTGGTGGATTTTGATGTTAAAGCGCTTCTATCATTGCCACTATCTGTTCATCAGTATACCCATCCAGTTCAACACTCTTGGATGGGCAGGTTGCCTGGCAGGTGCCGCAACCGCCGCACACTCCGGGGTTGACATAGGCTACGACCTTGATCAGGTTGCCTTGGCGGTCGCGGATTTCCTTCTCCTCCACGGCCCCATAGGCGCAGACCTTCTTGCAGGCGAAACAGCCCACACAGCCGGCTTCTCTGACCCGGGCCACGATCGGCTCGCGCTCCAGCTTGTCCTTGGAAAAGAGAGCCATGACCTTGGCTGCCGCTGCACTGGCCTGGGACACGGTCTCGGGGATGTCCTTGGGCCCCTGGCAGGCACCAGCCAGGTAGATGCCGGCCGTGGCGCATTCCACCGGACGCAGCTTGGCGTGGGCCTCGGAGTAGAAGTTGTATTTGTCATAGGATATGCCCAGCTTCTGGGCCAGGGTGTCGGCCCCCTTCTGGGGTTGAACGGCTGTGGCCAGGACGACCATGTCGGCCTCGATCTCGACCTGGACACCGACGGCGATGTCGCTGCCCATGACGACGATTTTGTCCCCCTTCTGGTACAGGCGCGAGACCATGCCCCTGATGTAGACCGCCTCTTCCTCCTCGATGGAACGGCGCCAGAATTCATCGTAACTTTTGCCGGGGGTGCGGGCGTCCATGAAGAAGACATAGGCCTGGCCGTCATGCACCTTGTGGTGGTAGAGCATGGTGTGCTTGGCCGTGTACATGCAGCAGACTTTGGAGCAGTAGGAAATGCCTTTTTCGCGTGCCCGGGAACCGATGCACTGGATGAAGACGATC
>MHXL01000050.1:0-332 GCA_001824455.1 Desulfuromonadaceae bacterium GWB2_53_15 | reverse complement strand
GGATCTTGCCGTGTCCGAATTCACCATAGCCTTTGATCATGGAGCCCTTGGGCTTTTCATCGATGGTGTAGAGGTCGAAGCCGGTGGCCACCACGATGGCGCCGACCGGTTCGACGATCAGATGGTCTTCCTGTTCGTAGTCTACCGCGCCGGGGCCGCAGACCTTCTGGCACAGGCCGCATTTGCCGGTCTTGAATTTGATGCAGTTTTCCCGGTCGATGACCGGGGTGTTGGGCACGGCCTGGGGAAAGGGAACGTAGATGGCCGGGCGCATGCCGAGATTGCAGTCGAATTTGTTGGGGATTTTTTTGACTGGGCATTTTTCCATGCAG
>MHXL01000049.1:10160-12074 GCA_001824455.1 Desulfuromonadaceae bacterium GWB2_53_15 | reverse complement strand
GCAATTTCCCGCGAGGTGCGTTACGACCTTGTCCTCCCGGTGGAGTTACGCAACACACCGCCTGGATATGCACTGGACATCCAACCGCCCCGCGAGATACGCTTCACCTTGTCAGGACCATCCATATTGATTGACGGTGCACGACGGTCCAATGCCGTCCTGATTCTCAACCTCCGTGGCATCAGCCCCGGAAAGACGATCTTTTCACATCTGGAAACAAATCTGAAACTGCCGGAAGGTATCAACGTAACCAGGATCTCACCGGCAGCAATCGAAATAAATCTGACCAGGGCACAAACTCAATATTCAGAAGGAGACCCACAACAGTGAAAAAACTGTTCGGAACCGATGGAGTACGCGGGGTTGCCAATGTCTATCCCATGACTACCGAGATGGCCATGCAACTGGGGCGCGCTGCCGCCTACATTTTCAAAAGCTCCAGCAAACGCCGCCATCGTATTGTGATCGGCAAGGATACCCGCCTCTCCGGTTATATGCTCGAAAACGCCCTGGTGGCCGGCATCTGTTCCATGGGTGTCGATGTTTTGCTGGTTGGGCCGCTGCCGACACCCGGCATCGCCAACATTACTTCGTCCATGCGGGCCGACGCCGGAGTCGTGATCTCTGCTTCGCACAACGCCTTCCAGGACAACGGCATCAAGTTCTTTTCCGCCGACGGCTTCAAGCTGCCGGATGCAGTGGAACTGAAAATCGAGAAGCTGATCGAATCGAATAAAATCGACGCCCTGCGTCCGACCGCCAGCGAGGTCGGCAAGGCCTTCCGCATCGATGATGCCGCCGGTCGCTACATTGTTTTCCTCAAAAACACCTTTCCCCAGGAGATGGATCTCTCCGGTCTCAAGATCGTGCTGGACTGTGCCAACGGCGCGGCCTACAAGGTTGCCCCGGCCGTCTTCGAAGAACTGGGGGCAGAGGTAATACCGCTGGGGGTCAATCCGAACGGCACCAACATCAATGCCGGATGCGGCTCAACCTGTCCATCCGTGATCAGCGAAGCCGTCAAACAGCACCGCGCCGATATCGGCATCGCCCTGGACGGAGACGCCGACCGGGTCATCGTCTGCGACGAGTTCGGCAACGAGGTCGATGGCGATCATATCATGGCCATCTGCGCCAGCGACATGCTCAAACGTAAACTGCTCAAGAAGAAAACCCTGGTTGCCACTGTCATGAGCAATATGGGGTTGGACATTGCGCTGAGGAAGGCTGGCGGCAAGATCGTCAAAACCGATGTCGGCGACCGTTATGTAGTGGAAGAAATGCGCAGGGGGGGGTACAACCTGGGCGGAGAGCAGTCCGGACACATGATTTTCCTGGATTACAGCACAACCGGTGACGGCATCCTTTCAGCCCTGAAACTTCTGGCAGTCATGCGGCGCGAGGAAAAGCCGCTTTCGGAACTGGCCGAGATCATGATTCCGCTCCCCCAGGTGTTGTGCAATACACGCGTCAGTGAAAAACGTGATATCCTATCCTTCAGTGACGTGGCTGCAAAAGTCAGTGATGTTGAGGATAAGCTAGGTAACGAGGGACGTGTGCTGATCCGCTATTCCGGCACCGAACCGTTGTTGCGGGTAATGATCGAGGGACAGGACAAATATGAAATAACCACCTGGGCCAACGAGATCTGCGAACTGGTCAAGAAGCATATTGGAGAGAAGTAATGGCAAAACTGGGACTTAATGTCGATCATATCGCCACTGTGCGCCAGGCCCGCGGTGGTGTGGAACCGGATCCGGTAACCGCGGCCGCCATGGGTGAGCTGGCCGGCGCCGAAGGGATTACGATCCACTTGCGGGAAGACCGCCGGCATATCCAGGACCGGGATTTGGAGATCCTGCGCAAGACCGTAAAGACCAAGCTGAATCTGGAGATGGCCGCCACCCAGGAGAT
>MHXL01000049.1:8855-10095 GCA_001824455.1 Desulfuromonadaceae bacterium GWB2_53_15 | reverse complement strand
AAGAAGGCATCGTTGTCAGCCTGTTCGTTGACCCGCATCAGGAGCAGATCAAGGCTGCCAACAAGAGTGGTGCCGATTACATCGAGATTCACACCGGCGCCTACGCCGAAGCAAACAACTGGAAGAGCCAGGAGAAGGAACTGGAGGCCATCGACACAGCCATCAAATTGGCCCGCAAGGTCGGGATGGGCGTCAACGCCGGGCACGGCCTCAACTACGTCAACATCAAGGCGCTGGCTGCCATCGGCGGCATCGAAGAATACAACATCGGCCATTCCATAATCTCCCGTGCCATGCTGGTAGGGCTTGACCGGGCTGTGAGGGATATGGTGGAATTGATCAAATACGCATGATTGCCGGGATAGGCACGGATATAGTTTTATTCGAGCGCTTCCAGCGTTTTATCGATGAGGGCAATACCTCACTGCTGCAGCGTTTGTTCACCGAGCGCGAACGCACGCTTTGCACGTCCAGAAAAAACTCTGCAGCCTGTTATGCCGCTCGCTTCGCCGCCAAGGAGGCCTTCCTGAAGGCGCTCGGACTCGGTTTACGTGATGGCCTGTCCTGGCAGGACATGGAGGTCATCAACGATGATTTGGGCAAACCAAGGTTGCACCTGTCCGGCAAGGCCCTGGAAGTTTTCAGCGCAAAACAACTGAGTTCGATCTTCCTGTCCCTTTCACACGATGGTGGCTATGCCGTTGCAATGGTTGTCCTGGAGGCGTAATGAGGGTTGTTACCGCACATACCATGCAGGAGATCGATAAGCGCACCATCAAGGAGTTCGGCATTCCCGGGCTGACCCTGATGGAAAACGCCGGCCGCAGTTGCGTGGATGAGATCATTGCCGAGTTCGGACTCAAAGGGAGTAACCGCGCGGTTATCCTGGCCGGAAAAGGAAACAACGGCGGCGACGGTTACGTCATCGCGCGTTTACTCAGCCAAAAGGGGTGGAGTGTCAAGGTCTTCATCCTGGCCGAGCGCGAACAGATTTCCGGCGATGCGGCTGCCAACCTGGACAAATTAGCTTCTAACATGATCAACTTCTGCCCCCACGAAGGTCAACTAACGGCCCTGCACATTGAGGAGATATATCAGGCCGATGTGATTGTGGACGCCTTGCTGGGCACGGGACTACGCAGCGACGTCGACGGGGTCTATCTGGAGGCCATCCAACTGGTCAATGCCTCTGGCCGGCCGATCCTGTCCGTGGATATTCCTTCCGGCATCCATGGTACAA
>MHXL01000049.1:7472-8648 GCA_001824455.1 Desulfuromonadaceae bacterium GWB2_53_15 | reverse complement strand
ACCGCATGGCCCACAAGGGTCATTTCGGCCATTGCCTGATCATTGCCGGCTCCACCGGCAAGACCGGTGCTGCGGCGCTGTGTGCCAATAGTGCCGTGCGGGCAGGATCCGGGCTGGTAACCCTGGCAGTTGCCGAAAGCCTGCACAGCATCCTGGAGGTCAAGACAACCGAGGCCATGACTGTTCCGCTTCCGGATTCAGGCAGCGGATACCTGACCAGCAGCGCCTTTCCTGCCATAGAAAAGCTGCTTGACGGCAAGGATGCCATTGCGCTGGGCCCTGGAATGGATCGCCGACCGGGAACCGTGGCCTTGGTACAAAACCTGGTCGAGACGGTCACAACCCCCTTGGTGATCGATGCCGATGCCCTCAATGCGCTGGCTGAAGATTTGAGCGTCCTGCGCCGCAAAAAATCAGCTAACATAATACTTACCCCGCACCCCGGTGAGATGGGCCGGCTGCTGGGCACCTCCATTCCGGATGTGGAGGCAATCCGAATCTCATTAGCCCAGGAATTTGCACGTAATTACGGTATTTATCTGGTTCTCAAGGGGGCCCGGACCATCATTGCTTCACCAAACGGCATGGCCGCAATCAACAGCAGCGGCAATCCAGGCATGGCCACCGGCGGAATGGGCGATGTTCTGACCGGAATCATCGTTTCACTATTGGGCCAAGGCTACACAAGCGGAGATGCCTGCCGGCTGGGGGTCTATATTCATGGCTACGCAGCCGATCTGGTGGCTGAAGACAAAGGCGAGATTGGAATCAATGCCGGGGATGTACAGGAAATGCTGCCTTACGCTTACAACAAGTTGCTTAAAAACAGGCCGAACTCGAATTTTTCTATTTTTGCGGACCTGTAATTCCGTTCTCAATTCAAATTTGGATTGGAAAACCACACAAGGAGACACTGCATGCAGACTGTTGCCGATATCATGACCAAGGACGTTAAAACAGTAAAGCGCGAGACCACCATACGCGAGTTGGCAAACATGTTCGAAACACTTCATTTCGGCAGTCTGCCGGTAGTTGATGACGATGGCAGTCTGATCGGGATCGTATCAGCCTCCGATCTGATTGAACAGGGTCGCAACCTGCACATCCCGACCGTCATATCCCTGTTCGACTGGGTCATCCCCTTGGGAGGAGAGCGCAGCCTGGAGCGCGATCTGC
>MHXL01000049.1:5410-7335 GCA_001824455.1 Desulfuromonadaceae bacterium GWB2_53_15 | reverse complement strand
TGAAGCGATTGGCCTTGACTTCCAACTCGCCACGCGAGACAGAAGAAGTGGGCCAGCAACTGGGATCGCTCGCTACCCGAGGGACGTTCATTGCACTGCATGGTGAACTGGGCAGCGGCAAGACCTGTTTTACCCGGGGGGTTGTTGCCACAGCTGCGCCGGAGAGCGCACACCTGGTGGCCAGTCCGACCTTTGCCATCATGAACGAGTATACCGGCGCCATCCCGGTCTATCATTTTGATTTTTACCGTTTGTCCAGTTGTCATGAAATTGCAGAACTTGGTTTTGAGGAGTATTTACATGCAGGCGGCATCTGCATTGCCGAATGGTCGGAACGGCTGGGCGAGTTGCTGCCGCCGGACTACCTGAGCATTACCTTCGAGCATGCCGGCGACGACCAGCGGCACATTATTTTTGAAGCCAACGGATCTGAATCAGAGGGTCTGCTGACTCAGTTTGCCACATTGGAAAAAACTGTTATATTTTCTTTGACCTGAAAGCCCGTTATCTGATATAGAACCAAATCCTAACTGCACTATTTCCGTTAGCACACATGCGAAGGAGAAGCTGTATGGCACTAGTAGTCCAGAAATACGGCGGCACGTCGGTCGGCACCACCGATCGCATCAAGAATGTCGCCAAAAGGGTCATCAAGACCTATGATGCCGGCAATGATGTAATTGTGGTCGTATCGGCCATGTCGGGCGAAACAAACAAGTTGGTGGCACTCGCCAACGAAATCAGCGAAATTCCCGACGGGCCCGAATATGACGTGGTCGTGGCAACCGGCGAGCAGGTCACCATCGGCCTGCTGTCCATGTGCCTGAAGTCGATGGGCTACAAGGCCAAGTCCTACCAGGGTTGGCAAGTACCGATCATCACCGACAGCACCGCCACCAAGGCCCGTATCGAGAGCATCGACGACAAAAACATCCGCGCCGACCTCAAGGAAGGAACCATCGTGATCGTGGCCGGCTTCCAGGGCATGGACGCCAACGGCCGGGTCACCACCCTGGGACGGGGCGGTTCGGACACTTCGGCCGTCGCCATTGCCGCAGCGCTCAAGGCAGATGTGTGCGAGATTTATACCGATGTGGACGGCGTCTACACAACCGACCCCAATGTCTGCAAAGAGGCCCGCAAGGTCGAGAAGATCTCCTACGACGAGATGCTGGAACTGGCCAGCCTGGGAGCCAAGGTGCTTCAAATTCGTTCGGTGGAATTTGCCAAGAAATATAATGTGGACGTGCATGTCCGCTCAAGTCTCAATGAAAATACCGGTACGATGGTTACCAGGGAGGATAAGGATATGGAAGGGATTCTCGTTTCAGGGGTTGCATACGACAAGAATGAGGCCAAGATTGCCGTCATGGGGGTACCCGACAAACCCGGTATCGCCGCCAAGATCCTCACACCGCTCTCCGATGCCGCCATTTCGGTGGACATGATCGTCCAGAACGTAAGCCAGGCCGGGCTGACCGACTTCACCTTCACCGTGACCAAGGCCGATCTGAAACAGGCCCTGCTGATCACCAACGAGGTTGCCAAGGGTATTCAGGCCAAAGAGGTCATTGCCGATGAAAATATCAGCAAGGTATCCATAGTCGGTCTCGGGATGCGCAGCCACGCCGGCGTCGCCACCCAGATGTTCGCCGCCCTGGCCGCCAACAACATCAACATCCAGATGATTTCCACTTCGGAAATCAAGATCGCCGTTGCCATTGACGAAAAATACACCGAACTGGCCGTGCGCGTTCTGCACGAGACCTTTGGCCTGCAAGGCTGATTCAAGCCTGCATCCGCAGCAGATAAAATCCCCGCCGGATTATTCCGGCGGGGATTTTTCAATATGACGATGTTGGTATAGCAACATGGAGACACACATGGACAAGCGCTGTTTTTTCACATATCACGATGGCACCCTG
>MHXL01000049.1:0-5360 GCA_001824455.1 Desulfuromonadaceae bacterium GWB2_53_15 | reverse complement strand
TAACGGCCGGGAGATCGCCACCCTGATCGGATCACCCCATGACCTGCGCTTTCTGGTGGCAGGATTTCTGCGCCTGCAGGGTTTTGTAAGTTCACTGGACGACTTCAAGATGTTCAGTGTCTGCGAGGACTTTGGAACTGCCAATGTCCAGATCAAAGGGGAACTGCCGGAGCGGCTCAAACCGGTGCTGACCTCCGGTTGCGGCACCGGGATCAGTTTCAGCATGCCGGATGGTGTATCACAACCTTCTGACCAGTCGCTGACGCTGGATACTTTTAAACCTGCCCACATTTTCGCCTTGATGGATGAACTGGCCAAACAGGCCGACAACTATCGCAGCCATGGCGGCATCCACTCGGCAGCTGTTGGTCGAGAAGGGAAGTTGCTGCTGTACGCCGAGGATCTGGGTCGCCACAACACGCTGGATCGCATCGCCGGCGAGGCGCTCTTCAAGGGCATCGACATGGCCGGAACCATGCTGGTAACCTCAGGCCGGATCTCTACCGAGATGGTTGCCAAGGCTACCCTGCTGGGGGTGCAGCTGATCGCCTCGCGCACCTCGCCCACCGATATGGCGCTCAAGCTATGCGACCAGAGCGGCATCTGCCTGGCAGGCTATGTGCGGGGCGGGAAGTTCACGGTCTACAGCCACCCTGAGCTGATCGAACCCCACCCGGACAGCGCCAAGATCGAAGGGGTAACAGGTGTCATCCTGGCCGGCGGCAGTTCCCGGCGCATGGGCACAAACAAGGCGTTGCTGAAGATGGGCGATTCGCCGCTGATCGAAGGGATCTACCGCACCCTGGCCGCTCTCTTTCACGAGGTGATCATCGTCACCAACACACCCGACGAGTATGCCTTCATCCCCTGCCGCAAAGTGGCGGATATCTTTCCTGATGTCGGCGCCATCGCCGGCCTGCATGCCGGTCTGACCGCAAGCCGCGCTGAGCGGGCCTTTGTCACGGCCTGCGACATGCCCTTCCTCAACCCCGAACTGATCAGACAGCTCTGCGGCTGTACCGAAGAGGTCGATGCTGTGGTGCCGGTAAATGCTGAAGGTTTGCGCGAACCGCTCCATGCCGTTTATAAGCGAAACGTCTTGGAAACTGCCCGGCAGGTCATCGAACAAGGCGAAAAAAGCATCCTGATTGTTCTGGACCGGATACGGACACGGCTGGTAACGCCAGAGGCGATGGATTCCATTTCAGCTGCGGAAGAATCCTTCCGCAATGTGAACACGCCCGAGGAATATGGGGGGCTACAGGGCAGCAGCGAGGCGTTCGGCGCGCTTGCGACTCCTCAGGGCAGCGAAAAAACTGCTCAGAAGATCTGAGCACTCCGCTTCCAGGATACGCGGCAGCAGTTGTACGCTGTGATTTAGACGGGGGTCATTGGAAAGGTCGTACAGTGAACCGGCCGCCCCCCCCTTGGGGTCGAAGCAGCCGAAGACAACAGTGGGGATGCGTGACAGGATGATGGCCCCCATGCACATCGTGCAGGGTTCCAGAGTCACATAAAGGGTCGTATCAAGCAGCCGCCAGGAACCGAGTTTCCTGGCGGCTTTTCTGATGGCGATCAGCTCGGCGTGGGCGGCCGGATCCTGGGAGGTCTCGCGCAGGTTGTGGCCACGGGCGATGATCCTGCCATCCCGTACAATCACGCAGCCGATCGGGACCTCATCCTTGCCCTGGGCCTTGCCAGCCTCGGCAATTGCCCGCCGCATCCAGTATTCATGGCTTTTTTCGAACATAATCGGAATTTAGCATAAGGGCTAAAGCCGGGTAAAGGAATATCACCCTCTACATGTCTCTTGAGGAGATATCTCATTGACGTTGCCACTCACGCTTTGATACGCCTTCGTACAGGATATGGGCACATGACAAAGGGAATAATGTCCCTTCCGGGCGTTGTGCGCTTTCGATGAAACAGGGCGGCATACCGGCCAGAAAGGCTGGAAACATGAACAGATAGTATTCGCGAGTGGACAGGCCCAAGTCGGCACACAAGGCAGCCGCCACTGCACCGTAGTTCATGCGTAGTCGCCAACGTCCGGCAAGCAGCAGTTCGTCAACTGCAAAGGCCAGCCGCACATGGGGCCCATCGTCTAGCCCAAGAGTAGCGGCCAGTGCCATGATCGGTGAAATACGCTCGTCACGAGAAGTGAGTGGGCGACCATAGCCGGCGATGCCACGTCGGGTTTTCAACTCATCCTGCACGCAGTCGCTAAGCTCTGCTCCTTTGTCCAGCGCCTTGCGTGTACGCTTAAGGAATTTGATTGACGGCATGTAGATTCCCCCTCCATAAATCGAGGCTTCGGACACGGCAAGAGCCGCCGCAATCCCCAGGGAACCGGTGCTGCGTGTGCTGCCCGCCAGCCCCGCCACCCGATTGTTCCAGATACGTGCATCCGGGTAGCTGGTATAGACCCAGATGGCATGCAGCAGGCGCTGTTGCTGCGTAGTGAAACGGCGACCGGTGATGCCGAAAACATACAGTTCGATCCAATCCATGTCTTTAAGATCCGCATGCAGGTCGTGGCCGCGGAACACCGCCCGTTCACCGGGAAAGCATGCCCCCATGTAGCTTTTAAGGTGATCCGAATGCTCCTCTAATATTTCAGGTCCCTTCATCTGTCCTCCATGGCAGGGTCGTTTTCCAGCTCCACCTTAAAAAAAGGAAATTTCTTGTGTCCATACTGCCTTTGTTCGAGGGCGTGGGCTGCTGCACCCGGCAATCGTAACAGTAGATAAAACATTTCTCCTTGTTCCGGGGTGAAACCCAAGTCACAAAAGGCGGTTGCCGCCACACAACTCATTGCCAATGGACGGCCTGCTACAGCCTCAAGGCTTGCTCTGTTCATCTCCAGCCAAATGAGGCGCGATTCGACGCTAACACATGCTAGATGGGAAAGGGTCTGCTGCACGGGTGTGGTGGTGCTGACTCCATGCGGGTCGAATCCGGGCAGATGTTCCGGCATCGGCCAGATGGAGACCGTGTCGTCTGGGGGTGTAGCCAGTCGGCGCTGCCAGGCGTCTAGGTCGGTGCCGCAACTGTTCCAGGCCTCCATCACCAGGAACACCTCGCGGCCCCCGGATAGTTGTCCAGCTCCTACGGCCAGGGCGGCGATCAAGCAGGCGGCCGCCGTGGAGCCTCCAACGCCGCCGCACATGGCGGCATGCACCGAAGGGTCGCGCGGTCCGGGGTTGGCCAGCACGACTGCCACTGCTTCCAACAGTTCTGCCTGTGCACTTGTGGGCACCTCGCCCCTGAAAAGCAGATAGAGCATTTCCACCCAGCGCGCCTGGCCGAGCATAGCACCGTAGACGTCGTAGCCATGACAGTAGGCTGCCCGGGTAGCAAAAGGGTTATCCGGCTCAGGTTCTTCCAGCCAGATGCGGGTGCGGATCTGTTCCGATTTACTATCGTTACTCATATAATCACCTGTCAATATTATACGTACTGCTAAAGAAGACTCATGCCCCCGTCAACAACGATCTCGTCGCCGACAATATAGGATGAATCATCAGAGGCTAGAAACAGCGCAACACGTGCAACTTCTTCGGCCTCTCCAAAACGCTTTATCGGGGATTTGTTCTGTATTTCGGTCTTGATCATTTGCTCGACTTCGTTCGGCAGACCGATCCTGCCGTACATAGGAGTGGTAATGGGACCCGGGCTGATGGCGTTGACACGAATTCCCCTTCCAATCAGTTCAAGTCCCAGTGTCTTGACCAGGGAACGCAACGCTGCTTTGCATGCGCCGTAAACGCTGAAATTGGGTGAGCCCATGCTATTGGTTATTGAGCTTGTCACGATAATTGAGGCATTATTTGTAAGCAGCGGCAAAGCCTTTTGTATCGTGAAAAAAATTCCCTTGAAGTTGACTGCCGCCATTTCGTCAAACGCTGCCTCCGTCACGAGTTCAAACGGTGCAGCATGAGCAATGGCCGCATTGACGAACAGAATGTCCAATTGGCCGAAGTGTTCTTTTGCTTGAGACATTAAATATTCAATATCGCTGAGCTTGCCGGCATCACTCTGCAATGCCATGACATCTCCGCCGATTGCCTGTCGTGCCTGTTCCAGGCTTTCCGGATCGCGGCCTGTAATGGCGAGTCGCGCCCCATGTTCTTGAAAAAGCTTGGCTGTGGCCAGTCCGATACCGCTGTTGCCCCCAGTGATCAAAGCGTTCTTGCCTGCTAGTTTTTGCATCTATGACACCCCCTTGGTCTTACTCTAAAGACATAGTCTTTTTTAATTTCAATATAAGAATATTTGATTTAGCAGATAGTTATTAATTAAATACAAGTGACATATATTTTTTAATTTGTAAATTGTATAAATACGTTATAAAACCGTATGCATTAGAAATTGTTATGCATTGAACACTTTTATGGGGGTTTATGATGAATGCGGCTGAGGTAATAGTCAATTCTCTTGAAAAACATGGCGTGGAGTATGTATTCGGAGTTCCCGGCGGGGCTATTGAACCGCTCAATAACGCCCTGCACAAAAGCAAGATGAAGGTGATTGTGGCGAAACACGAACAAGGGGCCGCATTCATGGCAGACGGCTACGCACGAGTAAGCGGGAATATTGCGGTATGCTGCAGTACTGCAGGGCCCGGGGCGACAAATCTGATCACCGGAGTCGCGTCCTCTTTTGGGGATTCCATTCCTGTGATCGCCCTGACCGGGCAGGTTTCCACATCATTGTTCGGTAAAGGCGCCATCCAGGAATTTTCGGTTCAAAGCTTCGGCATTGTCAGCATGTTCCGGCAGATTTCTAAATACAGCGATATCATCATCAATGAGAACAAGGCCGGCGAGATGATCTCCAGGGCTCGCAGGTTGGCCTTGACCGGCAGAAAGGGTCCCGTTCACCTGAATCTCCCGACAGATATCATGAAACGGAAGGTTACAGACGATAATCATGAAAGATGCAGTACCACCCAGGTGATGGGGTTTGACCGGGAAGCGGTCAAAAAAGCCGCGCAACTCCTTCTTGGCGCAAAAAGGCCGGTGATTGTTGCAGGCTGGGGGACGGTCCTGTCACGTGCCGATGTAGAACTACTGGAACTCGCCGAGAAGATGGATATCCCTGTCGCCACCTCGCCTAAAGCCAAGGGTATTATGAGCGAGTCGCATCCCCTCTCTTTGGGGGTGCTGGGATTCGCCGGATCACCGGCTTCCAAGGAATTTATCATCAAAAGAGATGTCGATGTGATGCTTGCGGTAGGCACAAGTTTCAACGAATTCGTAACATCGGGGTGGGATAAAAGGTTGCTTCCGATGAAATCATTGATCCACATAGATATCGACTGCAACGAGATAGGTAAAAACTATTATGCAGATGTTGGG
>MHXL01000048.1:1855-20403 GCA_001824455.1 Desulfuromonadaceae bacterium GWB2_53_15 | reverse complement strand
GCATAATGATGTTGGCTGGATGTCCGGCTGTTCCCGAAGGTACGATGTTGGGAATATGGGTCAAGGGATAGGAGGCCCGGGTATTTTCAGTAAAGGAGTCGTCGTCCAGATCGACGCGACGGGTATGGGTGTCGATGGAAACATTTTCCAGGATCGTGCCGAATTTGCGGGTGGTTTCGTAAATCTCCGGTTCGGATTCCTTGGATAGTTTGATGATCTTGGCATAACAGCCGCCTTCAAAGTTGAAGATGCCCTTGTCATCCCAGCCATGCTCATCGTCACCGATCAGCGAGCGATTCGGATCTGCGGAGAGAGTTGTTTTGCCGGTCCCGGAAAGGCCAAAGAAAATGGCCGAATCACCTTTAGGACCAACGTTGGCAGAACAGTGCATCGAGAGGATTTTTTTCTCGACTGGGAGCAAGTAATTAAGGATGGTAAAGATCGATTTTTTGTTTTCGCCGGCGTAACTTGTACCGCCGATTATGATCAACTTCCTGGCGAAATGGATGATGATGAATGCTTCAGAATTGGTACTGTCCAGCGAGGGTATGGAATGGAAGTTGGGCATGTTGATCACGGTAAACTGCGGCCGGTGATTATCAAGCTCTGCCTCGGTGGCGCGCACGAACATGTTACGGGCAAAGAGCGAATGCCAGGCCTTCTCGGTAATAACGCGGATAGGAAGGCGATGTTCCTTGTCGGCCCCGGCAAAACAGTCCTGAACGAACAAGTCCTTGCCGTGCATGTAAGCCAGCATCCGGTTATACAAACCATCGAACTTGGTTGATTCAAAGGGTTTATTGACCTTGCCCCAGGCAATGTTTTCATGCGTACTCGGCTCATCCACGATGAACTTTTCGTTTGCGGCGCGGCCTGTATAGTGGCCGGTTTTGACGGCAATGGCACCCAGGTGTGAAACCAGTCCTTCGCCACGCTTTACAATCTGTTCATAAAGGACAGCCGTGGGTGGTGTCCAGTAGATCAGGTTTGCATTGGTGATGCCGTGTTCTTCGAGTCCGGAGCCACGGGTAACATCATTGAATTTCACAGTACTACCTCCTGATGGATTCGGAACAATTCAGAGTGTACCACTCAAAAGTGTCATGTCGAGCCTAAGCCGAAACTAACGTACTAAAATAAAAAGCTGGGCGACAAAACCGTTGTAATCCGGCAATGTCGTCCAGCTTTTTGGTTACGGCATTGTTGTGTTCTTGCAGTCTATGGCAACGCAATAAGGCTGCGTGGTTCTAATCGTTAAAGCCATCCGCGTCGGCGGTTGGATCAAACTGTTCCCAGTGTTCCGGAGAGCGCCACAGGCCGGAAAGAATCAGTTCGCGGATGTGCATGAATTCCTTGGGCAGTCGGTCGTACATCTTGACGAACAGCTCCTCGTGGGAAATGATCTCATCCTTCCAGACATCGCGGTCAACCGACATCAAATCATAGAACTGTTCACGGGTGACGCTATCCAGACCATTCCAGTCCAGGTCTTCGTGGCGCGGCATCCAGCCCAGCGGACTTTCTACGGCGGCTGCATGGCCGTTGACCCGTTCCACGATCCATTTGAGGATGCGCATGTTTTCGCCATAACCTGGCCAGAGGAACTTGCCGTTGGCATCCTTGCGGAACCAGTTGACGCTGAAGATGCGGGGCGGTTTGGGTGTTGTCCGTCCGACCTGCAGCCAGTGGGCAAAATAATCGGCCATGTGATATCCGCAGAAGGGGAGCATGGCAAAGGGGTCGCGACGGACATTGCCAACGGCGCCGGTTGCGGCCGCTGTTGTCTCGGAACCCATGGTGGCGGCCAGATAGACGCCGAAGCTCCAGTTGAAGGCCTGGTACACCAGCGGGATGACGGTGTTGCGGCGTCCGCCAAAGATAAAGGCGCTCATCGGTACACCTTTGGGATTTTCCCATTCCGGATCGATGGAGGGACATTGGCTTGCCGGTGAGGTGAAACGTGAGTTGGGGTGAGCAGCGTTTCTGCCGCAGCCGGGGGTCCATTCGTTGCCCTGCCAGTCAATCAGCTTCTCGGGGGGTGTGTCCGTCATCCCTTCCCACCATACATCGCCATCCGGGGTCAGCGCCACGTTGGTGAAGATGGAGTTCTTGGTACATGAGGCCATGGCGTTCGGGTTCGTAGCGTCCGAGGTGCCGGGGGCCACGCCGAAAAAACCGTATTCGGGGTTGATGGCATACAGTTGCCCATCCGGTCCGGGCTTGATCCAGGCGATGTCGTCGCCAACGGTCGAGATTTTCCAGCCGGTCTTGTTGAAGGTTTCGGGCGGCACCAGCATAGCCAGGTTGGTCTTGCCGCAGGCGCTGGGGAAGGCGGCCCCCAGGTAGGTCTTTTCGCCATTTGGTGATTCAATTCCCAGGATGAGCATATGCTCGGCCAGCCAGCCTTCATCCTTGGCAATCTTGGAGGCAATCCGCAGGGCCAGGCACTTCTTGCCCAGCAGGGCATTCCCGCCGTAACCGCTGCCATACGACCAGATCGAGCGTTCTTCGGGGAAATGGACGATATATTTTTCCTTGTTGCAGGGCCAGGGCACATCTTTTTGTCCCGGCTCCAGAGGGGCGCCTACCGAATGCAGGCAGGGAACGAACTCGCCGTTGCCGAGCACATCCAGGACAGCCTTACCCATGCGGGTCATGATACGCATATTTACGGCAACATAGGGGGAGTCCGAGATCTCAACGCCGATCTTGGCAATCGGTGAGCCGAGCGGGCCCATGCTGAAGGGAATCACATACATGGTGCGGCCGCGCATGCAGCCCTTGAAGAGCTTGTGCAGGGTTTCCTTCATCTCTTTGGGTGGCGTCCAGTTGTTGGTCGGGCCCGCATCCTGTTTGGAGATGCTGCAGATAAAGGTACGGTCTTCAACACGGGCCACATCGCCAGGATCAGAGCATGCCAGGTAACTGTTGGGGCGCTTTTCCTGGTTCAGTTTTTTGAACGTGCCGCCTTGCACCAGCTGGTTGCAGAGAGCGTCATACTCTTCCTGTGACCCGTCACACCAATGTATCCTTTCAGGCTGACACAAAGCCGTAACTTCTTCCACCCACTTCATCAGTTGTTCGTTGTTCGGAACATCGTAACTCATACTCCACTACCTCCCCTTGTCGTTAAGTTCTGTAACTAAACCGAAAAGATCTTGGCCCAACTTGTTCCCTCTGGCAGCACACTCCGGAATTTACAAGCTTCGTAGCATTGGCATATACTGCCTGAGGAAAAGTAAAAAATTTATCTACGTTAAATAACACAAGAAACTAAAATAACAAAATACTTTATAAAAAAACCGATGTTTTATTGCCGTGACAATGACTTCACTAAGCAGTAGCATGAGCATTTATTAGTGTTCGGGTAGGCAGTAATGTATACAGTTTTTTAGGCAAAATAAAGGAGGGTTCTGATGAAAATAATCCGTATGGTTCATTGCGGTTTTATGGCTGCTGTTGTTCTGGCTGTCTTTGCCGTGCCGCAGGGATTGTGTGCGGCCGGCAGTTCGGATGTGGTGGAGCGCGACAGGGTATTGCCGTTAAAGCCCACTTCCGATTGGAACAGCCAGATGGCGCTCGGTATCCTGCCTGCAGCGGATCTTGAAGGCAGAGCTGCTTCAGTCGGCATAAGCGATTATCGTTTCAGGCTGGTGAAAAACCATAAACTTGACAGCAAAATGACATTGACCATTGGTGGCGGCTATGGACTCAAGCACATTGATGCGTCAACTTCTGTCGGTCTGCCACAGGACTTGCATGCCCTTTTTCTCGAAGCTGGCGCACACTACGGCATCAACGATAAAAGCTTTGTGACTTTGAAGGTCTATCCGGGATTATATAGTGATTTTAGTGATATCGGCAGCGATGACCTGCGGCTGCCGGTGTTGGCATTGGGGGGCTATGCCTTTGATAGCGGCATTACTCTGGTTGGGGGATTCGCTTATCGGTTCGGCAATCATGATTCAACGATCATACCAGCCATCGGGATTACCTATCAGCTTGACGAACGATGGCGACTGTCCATAATTGCACCGCGTCCCGCTGTAATCTACAACGCATCACGCGAAATGAGCTTTTTCGTTGGCGGGGACTTTGCCAGCGACGAATATGAACTCAAAGACCGTTCGCTGGGGGCCAAGGTTATAAAATACCGTGATTACAAGGTGATGGGAGGCGTTGAATATCTGCCGCAGCCTGCCGTCAAGCTGACTGGTGCGATCGGTTATGCCTTTGATCGCCGATTCGATTTTTATGATGGGAACCGGTCCGGTATGGGGATCGACAATGTACCCTTCTTTCGGTTAGCCCTGGATATGGGCTGGTAGGGCATCAAGCGGAATCAGCGTTGGATCGGAAACCCGTTGCGATACCAGCCGACTATGCCGTCTGCCATGTGGTAGACTTCCTTGTAGCCCCGCTGGGTGAGCAGGTCTGCCACCGGTTTTGAACGGGAGCCGACCGCGCAGTACACCAGGATCGGTTTATTCTTCGGCACCTCGCTGATGCGCCGCTCAAATTCTCCGATCGGGATCAGCACCGCCCCGGACAGCCTGGCCTGACTGAACTCCTGCGATGTGCGCACATCCAGCAGATAGATGGCGCCATTCTTGGCCAGCAGGTTTTTTGCCTCCCGCGAGGAGACATCCCGTGTGGCTGCGAATACCTGCGTTGCCAGTATCAATGCCGCTGCAATCGTCAGCAAATACGTTTTAATCACTCACAAGCTCCTTATAGCTCTAATGTGTACCCAACCAGGGCAACCTGAAACTCTCTCGGCAACTCCCGTGACAAGCGGGCCGAAGCGGCAAAGCCGGTGCAGTGACCGGCAGCCAGTTTTGTTACCCCCAGTGCCCGAATAGCGGCCACAGTCTTCTCGATCTGCTCCTGACTGCAAAATCCGAGGTGTGTGCCGCCTATCACGGCAAAAATATCCCGTCTGCCGGTCATATAAGCTACATGCTCCAATGTATTTACCAATCCCGCATGGCAGCACCCCAGGATGACCACCAAGCCTTTATCCGTCTCCAGCACCAGCGACTGGTCATCGGGCGTTATGTCCAATTCCTGGCCGGTGCAATCGCAGTACAACCCTTGATCGCCAGTTTCAAAATCGGTCACCCGCGGTACTTCGCCGGTCAGGTATATGCCCGGTGCGATCTCACGGAAATCCTTCGAAAGATCGAAGGTTGCGCCTGCCGCCTCCAGTTCTGCCCGGCTGGCGGGTATGCCGATCGGATAACATTCACCCGTGTCCTTGATCCTGTTTCGCGGCTTGAAGATTCCGGGGTGGCCGTAGACCTGCTTGGGGCCGCACTCCCTAAGCAGCGGCAGCAGTCCGCCGGCGTGGTCATAATGGCCGTGGGAGAGGATCACCTTCTGCACCCTGGAGAGATCCTTGTTCATCCGGCGGGCATTGTGCAGCAGGGTCAGTCCCTGGCCGGTATCGAACAGGAGCGGTGCACCTTCGCTTGGCACTATAAGCACAGAAAAACCATGCTCCCCCAGCGTACCGGAGATGGGGCCGACACTGTTCTCGCACAGGACGGTTAGGCGGTAGTTCATTTGATTTATACCTCGTAAGATTAGTTACGTTCTGTATTACCGAACCAATTATTACACCCTGTGGGAAATTTTCAGACCGTCGATGAATGCGACCTACCTGACTGGCGCTCCGCCACGCTAACTTTTCGTGCGAGGCGCTTTAGGCAGAGCCCGCGCAGCCTGCTCAAAGTCTTTGTCCACAGGGCGAACGTCTGTGGCTGTCAGTGTCTTATACTTGCAATATTCCAGATCGGCCTTGGACTGCGCCATTTCGTGGGAAATACGTCCCGCGTGGGTGAGAATGTCACGGTCGTTGAGCGTAAGGAAGGCATCCAGTTTATTGACCCAGTCCGCCATGTACATAGGCACACGGCGCATGGCCTGACCTTCGGCGAAGACAAGGTATTGCTCCACAAGATTATTGAGTGCAGCCAGCTCCGGCTCGGTGAGGTAGTTTTTGGCAATGGTCACATCCTGCTTTCGAATCACTGCACCGCGCCAGTTAGTCAGCCCCAGGTTGGGCTTGGTGGCGTTTACCCGGTCGTGGATAATCTCTGCTGCGGTCTGTCCGGTAATAGCCCAATGGACCTTGTTCTGAACAGTTTTGAAGAACCCGATACTGATCTCCTGCGTGGGATCATAGTCTATGCTGGTGGCGTAGATGTCCGTGATTTTCTGGTAGAATCGTCGCTCGGAAGTGCGGATATCCTGAATCCGGCGCGTCAGTTCCTCAAAATAGTCGAAGGGCAGGTCTGGGTTTTTCAGGCGTTCGTCATCAAGGGCAAACCCTTTGACGATGTATTCCCGCAATCGCTGAGTGGCCCATATTCGGAAACGGGTGGCAACAGTGCTTTTCACGCGGTAGCCGACCGAGATGATCATATCGAGGTTGAAAAACTCTATCTCGCGGGTAACCTGCTTATTCCCCTCTATTTGAACTGTTGCAGATTTTGCAACAGTTCCTTCCGGGAGCAATTCTCCTTCATCAAAGACATTTTTGATATGTCGGGAGATGACCGACTTGTCCCGCTGGAATAGCTCGGCAAGCTGGTTGAGCGACAACCAGACGGTCTCACCCTCGAATCGCACATCAATTTTCAGTTTTCCATCCTCGGTTTGATAGACAAGAAACTGGCTGTTGTTCTGTATTGGCGATTTGTTGCTCATTGTATAGCCTCGTTACATCATTGTCTAATGTCGCATTGGAAATTGTAATTCGACAGACCTTACTGCATGTTTCTCAAAGTGGGATTTATTTCAGCTCAGCTTCGAACCATCGACGGATATCGTACTAGGATATTCCATCAACTACTAAAAATGCAGATAAAAATGATTCAGCATTGTCATATGCCCAAGCCCTTCCAGCAATTTTTCCGCCCATTGATCACAATCTGAAAGCTTGATTTCATAGGTATTTTCAGTATTGCCATCTGGCATAACACATTTCCAGATGTTTACCAAGAGCACCCGGATTTCATCGGCATGCGGCGATGAATCAAAAACACCAGCGTTGACTTCGTCCAGCAATACCTGCATCTGTTCTATCAGCCGGGTTAACGCCTCTGAGGCCTCTTGCGCCTTTAAAACAACATGTTTCTGGAGAATCGCCATACCGATTTCATCAAGGTTATCAGGCGTTTTACGTAAGTCCGCCAAGTGATCAACATACACTAACAGCTCTGAAGCAGCCTGCTGCAGTAGCTGTATTTTCCCCGGAGTTATTGGCTCGACTGATTCTATACCAAGTTGCTGCAACACTTCGGAATCAACTTCTCTCGGCATGAACAGCCAGGTTTTTTCGGGATCCAAGACCTTCTCTCCACCCCAGAAAAGACAAGATGAAAGATGCCAGACTCCATTCTGCAAATACTCTCCGGCAACGAACGGGACAATCAATATGTGCGGCCATTTGAGATCAAGAACATAATGTTTCAGCGTCCTGATATCCATCGGTGCAAACGCTTCTTCAAGCATCTGTACGAGCTTTTGATAAGCCTCAATAATCGCCAGTGAATTTTCTGCATCAAGACGAAACCAGAGACTTGGCCACCCTTCCCAGAGTGCTGCTTCACTGATGATCGAACCGCTCCATCCAGAATCGGGCAATGTGTTCAGCCGACGTTTTATGTTGTCCATCATTTTACTCTGAGCCCGATCAAACGCCGCAACAGCACGCACATCGGCGGAATCCCATTTGTTTTCGGGATGATATACAAATTGATACCATAAGGCCCAGGCCGTAGTGAAAACATTCCTCTCTCTACTTTCCAGTTTATGGAGGCGTTCAGTAGCAATGAATACGGATAACAGCTCGTGAAAGGTTTGTTGAAATCCGGCAAGCGCTTTTAATGCGTCACCCAGATTATGCAAGCTCAGTCGATCCGTGTTGGGTTTGTAACCAAGCTCAGAAACCCGTCTCAGGTATTGCTCACGTTCATAATTTGTCTTCATCCGACCAATGGCGCTGTTGATTATCAGAGACTGTGCAGACTGATTAAAATAATTCCCCAGCGAAGAAAAATATTCATTTTTTGTTTTCAAATACGGTTGATACGCCTGGAGCACAAGAGCTATGGACTGGTCTTTTCGGGTCTTCACGGCGGATTCATTTTCAGAGGTACCACCGCCTTCTCCGACCAATCCCCATTCATCGACAGCTATTCTCGGCAGACTCAAATTCTGGTTAACCGCCTTGTTACTCTCACTCCATAACTCCTGCGGCAGTTTTCTAGACAGTATTTCGGCCCTGTTCCCTGCAAAATAGGCGGTCAAGGCTTTTACAAGGGCGTTGAGTGCCATAATAACCTGCTCTCGAATCTCAACCGTTGCTTCTGCGTATTCCTGCCATGTGGCGCTACGAAAATGGAGGTCACCCAGGTTGCGGAAAATAGCGTTAATTTTGACTGGCCATTCCGGGGGCAAATATCTCGACTCCACCGGCCCTTTTGCAGTCCGATCAAACGGCATTGGAATAAAGCGCAAATTATGCCCGTATCCTTGCACACCATATGCCTTTCGATCAGGAGCATACATGCGCAACAGGCCTAACAGCTTGATGGCTTCTGTCTCCAGTCGATCTCCCGTCTGGTTTTGGTTCTTCTTATCCGTGCTGTTCTCGGGCGACTCCATGGGAACCAGATAATGAGCACAAACCATTTCGTTGGTTTCTTCAATTGCAATCGTTTTGGTTTCTGCGCAGAAACGTTCCATGATATGGCGTTGAAGAGGCTTAATGACCTTTTGGTAGACAGCTTCGGGGGCGTACGACAGGCTGAGGAGAACCTCGCCAAAGCCTCTGAACGAGAGCTGTTCCAAAGGCCAAGACAAGTCCAATAACGCCACGGAATCGGTCATTGTTGTTTCAAGTTTAAGATGCCGAATCCAGAAATGCGCCTCAGCGAAGCCAGACCAGTCCGAGACAGTTTGCGGGGCGTGCGGTTTGCTGTCGCTGTCATTTATCCATGCGGTTAATCTGATAAAAACGGTGTGCCTGTCCGTTTGTTTCAAACGCAGGTTTTCTACTGTATCGACTGCAGAAAATTCAAGCAGCTTAAACGCACCAAGAAGTCCGGCATCACCATCAGAAGAAATGCCGCTGATATCGAATTTCAGCGCCATGTACCATGCCTGGGTAAACAATGTCCGCGCTTCAACAATCAGCGGCATGTTTGCATCCACATACTCTTTCACGCCAAGCCAGATCAAGGCGCGCATAATGGCTGCTACACCTGACCACGTTTTGGGGCAATACCGGTAAATGGCCGCAACAAGAAACTCGACGTCTTCCGGTCGCCGGGCAAATGCATACAACAGAAATGCTTCGAGGTCAGGTTCCGGCATATGATAGATAGCCAGTTGTGCTGCTTCACGCCATGGCTCGAATACTGGGTCGGTCAATTCATGGGCAAGTATTTCCGAGCGAATGGGGTGCAATGCTTCAACATGTCGCCTATCGTGGGAGGAGCGGAGCAAATATTCCTCATC
The DNA here is from genome assembly GCA_001824455.1 of Desulfuromonadaceae bacterium GWB2_53_15. Lineage (GTDB taxonomy): Bacteria > Desulfobacterota > Desulfuromonadia > Geobacterales > Pseudopelobacteraceae > JACPFJ01. The sequence continues at coordinate 10,875 of MHXL01000048.1, read as the reverse complement.
GAGAAGTTGAAGAGTGCGAACGGGATCTTTCAGTTTCAGTTCTGCGGCAAGCGAAGCCGCATCAATCCTGGCTTCAAAGGCGCTTGCCACCGAACAGACCCGCATAAATGCAAACTCCTCGGGAAAAAGCTTATTGGTCCTCACTTCTTCTCGCAGCCGAAGCACTTGGTTGTGGAGGCGATTTTTCAGAGATTCAGCTTGTGTGATGAAATAGACAAACTCCAGTAGCGGACCATCGCCTCCAAAACGAACCCAGGCATCGTCGAATGAAGGGAACGACGCGGTTACACCTTGTTCCAACAACCGTCCATAGATAGTACGTGCTTCGCTCTCATTGAAAACGAGGGGTATAGTTTTGGGGAAATCAAGTTCGGTATCGGAAACTGTATTCCTGGCTAGATCTTCTTCCCGGATGGTAATAAGAATGCGGATATTCTTCTCATCGAGCAGGTTTTTGACTAGCTCCGGCCACTCATGGTCACGTGGCGATACATCAAGATGCAGATACAAAGGGGCATTGACGACACGCAATTGCCCGGCCAGCGCATTGGCAACGCGAGCTATCTGGTTTTTGTCTTGCATGTAGCGAATCGAGTAGCGCCAATGTTCCGGCACGTAGTCATGCAGGAAGCGCAAGGCAAGGGTTGTTTTGCCCTGGCCGGACGCACCGTGAATAATAACCGTATGTGCATCGGAGGCAAAGGCTTGCTCAATTGCATTCAGTCTGTCATGGCGAGGAACATCGAATCCGGCAAGAATGTGGGAATAGCGCGTAGATATACCGTTGTAGAATTCTTTGGCGAGTTGCTCATTTCGACTTGAATCAACCGGTGTATCTTCAATGGGGATGATCGAATTGCCCCATTCCTGATGACGAGCGGAGCGTTCGGCGTTGTATGTGCCAATGGCGTTGATCTTGGCAATCAGTTCGGAATAGATAATCCTCTGTTTCTTCTCAGCAGCAAAATATATCCAGATAGTAAGCAGATCGAAGGCGGTTTCCGGGTCACCTCCGGCTGCTGAATCACGTAAGAAATCAAAAAACTGTCTTTGCAGCGATTCCTCATCGACCTTTTTCCATTGTAACCGGTTGAATATGGTGTCTATCTGTGCATCGCTAAACTTGTGACCAAGAAGCTTTGTTCTGACTGATGCGCAGTGTTGTTCGTCGCCTGACCAAGCGCCTTCTATTTCCGCGCCGATTTGCCCAAAACTGACCACTTCGATTTCAAGGTCATCGTCTGCTGCATGATCCGTTACCCTGTGAAAGAAGGATCTCGGTTTTTCCGGTGTAAAGCTGGAGAGCGTCAGATTGCCGGAATAGGCTTTAACCTGTATGGTGCGAAGCAGGTGTTGCCCACGAAACACCGCCAAATCCTCGGTGCCTTCAGGTTGAAAAATCAGGTTCTGTCCATCCTGATGAAGGATGCAGGCAAGCGTGTAAAGGGCTTGTTTGCGGTAACCTTCAAGAGCTGCTTTTGCACCTGATGAGGACATTTTGCTACACACCTTTGCCTCGACTGAAATACTTTTACTCTATCCCCTCGCTGCCTCTGCCGCTACCCGCATGGCAAACCATGCAAAACAATCCTGCATTCCGGTGGGCCGAAGTTCACTACTTTTTAGCAGATTCCAACAATCATTGCGATATCAAAACAGTGTAATAGTGAGTGCTGGCGCAGCCAGCTAACACCGGAGTTTTCTCAGAGAGGTAGTCAGCTCATGCGGGTATGGTGGGCGGGAGTATAAAAACTCGGCAGGCCAGGGGCCTGCCGGGCTGGCCGACTATTTGCCGCAGCAATTTTTAGGAAATCTCGGCACCCCCATTTTTTCCAGGATGTTGAACATCGGGCAGAATTGGGTAAAACCGGACTGGAACAGGTTCAGTCCCACGAAGCCGGTGAACCAGAGCCAGTTTGGGCTGTGGAAGTGGGCCAGAAGCAGCGAGATGATGACGAATGACCCGGCCACGATGCGGACAATCCGCTCGATGTAGAATTCTTCTTTCATGTGTGTTTCTCCTGTTTCCTGTAGGGGCGAATCTTGTATTCGCCCGCTTTTAAATAATATATTGCAACCTACGTCAAAGGCGGGCGATCACAAGGATACGCCCCTACGATATTTATTTTCTAGACAGCATTTCCGCGATCTTGCCCGCGACCTCTCCGGTCAGCAGCGGACAAATACCCTTTGCGTTGTTCGCACGGATGGTCTTGCAGCAGGTTACTCCATACTTTTCCTTGAACCAGATGTGCAGTTCCTTGGTCAGATGGGTGGTTGCCTTTTTGTCATTCAATACCAGGCCAATGGCCACCGTGCCCCCCGACACTGCTCCGCAGATGCAGCCCGCGCCGGAGCCACCACCAAAACCGGAGACGGTGCTAACCACCGACTCTGGCGTCTCGGGTGAGAAGTGTCTGCGAATGGCTTCCATGACCGCCTCGGCGCAGTGATACTTGCCGGAGCGGTAGAGCGCCTCGGCTTCCAGCTGGCAATGTTCGGCCAGCTCCATTCCTTCCAATGACGGTTTTGACTTTTTAGACCAGAACAATTGATAAGACCTTTCTTTACAGGGATAACAGGATGATCGGGATAACTGCATTGCTTGTGAAAAATCCTGATTATCCTGCTCATGCTTTTTTACTTGTTAAATATCATCGCCAGAATCATCAACGTGCGTATCGATATTTTCCCATTCACCCGACATCGGCCGCCCTGCAGAATTATCGGCAAGTGCCAATGCCACATCATGCCGTTCCTTCCAGTTCTGCACCATGTAATACAATATCGGAATGGTGACCCGCGACAGCGTTGTGGAGGCGATCTCGCCGAACATCATGGCCAGTGCCAGTCCCTGGAAGATCGGATCGAAGACGATCACGAAGCTACCCACCACCACCGCCGCACCGGTCAGGAGCATGGGGCGGAAACGAACCGCTCCGGCCTCGATGATGGCCTCATCCAGCGCCATCCCTTCGCGGCGTTTCATCTCGGCAAAATCGATCAGGATGATCGAGTTGCGCACGATAATCCCGGCCAGGGCGATGAAGCCAATCATGCTGGTGGCGGTAAAGAAGGCCCCAAAAGCGGCGTGGCCCGGCAGGATGCCGATCAGGGTCAGCGGGATAGGGGCCATGATCACCAAGGGGGTGGTAAAGTCCTTGAACCAGGCCACTACCAAAACATAGATCAGCACCATCACCGCGACAAAAGCAATCCCGAGATCGCGGAAGACCTCGTAGGTGATGTGCCATTCGCCATCCCACTTCATGCCGATGTGCTCTTCACTCCAGGGTTGGCGGGATGCCAGTACTTCGATCTTGTGGCCGTCAGGGGTCGGCAGGGCGCTGATCTCCTCCTGCATCTTCAGGATGGCGTAGACCGGTGCCTCAATCTGCCCGGCCACGTCTGCGGTCACGTAGACCACATTCTTAAGGTTCTTGCGGTAGAGGGTCTTCTCCTCGTTGGCGGTGCTGACGCGCACCAGCTGCGAGAGCGGCACATTCCCCCGAGGCCCGGCAACCTGGATTGAAGACAGGCTAGCGGCAGAACTGCGCTGGGCTGCGGGCAGGCGCAGGTTGATGGCCACCGGCTCCTTCTCCCTGGGCAGGTGCAACAGGCCGGTATCCTGACCATGAAGGGCGATGGCCAGGGTTCTGGCCACATCCTCCACGGCGATGCCGGAGAGGGCTGCCTTTTCCCGGTCTACAGCAAAGGTCAGCTTGGCCTGGTTATCCTCGCGGTACCAGTCCACATCCACCACACCGGCTGTCTTGGCCAGAATCGCCTTGACCTTGGCGGCAATGCCGGCGCGGGAGTTGTCATCCGGGCCGTAGACCTCGGCCACCAGGGTCGCCAGTACCGGCGGGCCGGGCGGGATCTCGGCCACCTTGACCCGAGCGCCATACCGGTCGGCAATGGTCTTGACCAGCGGCCGGATGCGCTTGGCAATGTCGTGGGATTGATCCTGGCGCTCCTCCTTATGCAGCAGGTTGACCTGGATGTCGGCCAGGCTGGCCCCTTTACGCAGGTAATAGTGCCGCACCAGACCGTTGAAGTTAAAGGGGGCGCTGGTGCCGATGTACATCTGGAAGTCGGTTACCTCCGGCACGCCACGCAGGGCGTCACCCATCTCGCGAGTCATGCGGGCGGTCTGTTCCAGCGGCGTGCCGTCCGGGGCGTCAATGATCAGTTGCAGCTCGTTCTTGTTGTCAAAGGGCAACATCTTGACCGTAACAGCCTTAAAACCGATCAAGGAGCAGGATATAAGCAGCAGGAGCACCACTCCGCCCAGGAAACCGTAGCGCAGGCGCTTTTCGTGGATCAGGCGCCCCATCCACTTGCGGTAAAATACGGTCAGCTTGGAGTCGGCAACCCCTTCTGACGAACCGTGGTGCGATTCACCCTTCATGAAGCGGAAGGCGAAGTAGGGGGTGACGATGAAGGCGATCAGCATGGAAAAGAGCATGGCCATGCTGGCCCCGACCGGGATCGGCCGCATGTAGGGGCCCATCAGGCCGCCCACGAAACCCATTGGCAGGATCGAGGCGATCACGGCGAAGGTGGCCAGCACCGTGGGGTTGCCGATCTCGTCAACGGCCTTGATGGCGGCATCCAGGGGCTCCATGATGGTGGTGGTAAAGTAGCGGTGGATATTCTCCACCACCACGATGGCGTCGTCCACCAGGATGCCGATCGAGAAGATCAGGGCGAAGAGCGTGATACGGTTGAGGGTGTAGCCGATCAGGTAGAAGATCAGGATGGTCAGGGCCAGGGTGACCGGGATGGCGATGGCAGCTACCGCCCCGGCGCGCCACCCCATGAAGAGCGCGATCAGAATCGTGACCGAGATGGCTGCCAGGAACATGTGGAACAGCAGCTCATTGTTTTTCTCTTTGGCGGTTTCGCCATAATTGCGGGTGATTGTGACCTGCACGTCGGAGGGGATGATTTTCCCTTTGAGCGACTCCACCTTTTTGACCAGATCCTCGGCTACCCAGGTAGCGTTGGCACCTTTGCGTTTGGCGACCGAGATGGTGACTGCCGCGTAATCCTGGCTGGCCTTGCCCGAGATCCCCTTTTTGTCTGCACCCGGACCCAGGCCGAAAAAGACATAATCAGTGGGTTCTTTGAGGTTATCCTCGACCTGGGCCACGTCTGACAGGTAGACCGGCTTGCTGCCATATACCCCTACCACGAGTCGCTTGACCGCCTCGGTGTTGTCCAGAAACCCACCGGTCTCCACCAGCATCTCCTTGTTGCCACTGGAGAAGCTGCCAGAGGGCAGGGATGTGTTCCCCTTCTGCAGGGCGCCTGCCACCTGCAGCACTGAAAGGCCGTAGCCGGCAAGACGCGGAGCGTCCAAGGTCACCCGCAGTTGTCGGGAGAATCCCCCCTTGATCTCCGTTTCGGCGGCATTTTCGCTCTTTCTCAATTCGTCACAGACCTCGCGAGCTACATTTCGCAAGGTGCCGTGATCATAGCGCTCCGACCAGAGGGTCAGGGCCAGGATCGGCACATCATCAATGGACTTGGGCACTACCAGCGGTTCGCCCGCACCGGGAGGGAGCACGTTGCGGTTGCTCATGACCTTGTTGTAGAGCTTGACCAGCGACTCCTCCAGCGGCTGTCCCACCAGAAAACGCACGGTGATGATGCCCATGCCGGGGCGGCTCATGGAATACAGGTACTCGACCCCCTTGATCTCCCACAGCTTCCCTTCGAAGGGTTTGACCACCCGTTCCTGCACCTCCAGAGGTGACGAGCCGGGCATGGGCAGATAGATGTCAACCATCGGCACCACGATCTGTGGTTCTTCCTCACGCGGGGTCATTTTTATGGCGAAAAGACCGAGCAGGAGCGAGGCCACTACGATCAGCGGGGTCAGTTTTGAGTTGATAAAGGCGCGGGCGATTTTGCCGGCAAAACCGAGATGCAGCATTTTAAAAAACCTTTCACCACAGAGACACAGAGGCACTGAGAAAAACTTTAAAATCGCATAACTGTGGACAACAAGTAAAAACTAATTGCAATCAAACACACCGTAACCAAGTATTATACTTAGACTTTCTCTGTGGCCCAGTGTCTCCGTGGTGGATTTTGATGTTATTCCACCTTCGCCCCTTCGCTGACCTTTTCCACGCCGCCGACAACAACCTTCTCGCCATCCGACAGGCCGGAGAGGATCTCCACCCGTTCGCCAACGGTTTTGCCGGTCTTGACCAAGCGCATGCGGGCGATGCTGTCTTTATCCAGCACCCAGAGCGAGGTCAGCGCCCCGCGTTCGACGACGGATTTTTGCGGCACGGTTATACCATTGACCGTTGTCCCAAGATTCAGCGCGCCTCGTCCGAACATGCCGGATTTAAGCCCTTTTTGGGTCAGCTTGATCTTGGCGAGGAAGGTGCGGCTGGCAGGGTCGGCAGTGGGGACGATCTCGGCAATATTTGCTCTGAAGGATGCATCCAGGGCGTCCAGTGTGACCAGGACCGCTGTTCCCGCCTTGATTCTGGTTGCCTGTGACTCCGGCACGGCCAGTTCCAGCTGGTAGCTACCCTCGTCCTCGATGGTCATCAGTGGCTGGGCCGGGAAGACGGTTGCCCCCAGATCAACCTGTTTGCTGGTGATGATCCCGGAGATGGGGGCGACGATCCGGGTATAGTCAGACATGGTCGTGGCCGCCCGTGATCCCTCCTGGGCCTGTTTCAGGCGGGCCTCGGCCCGGGCAACGCCTTGGGCGGCCAGTTCCTTTTCGGATTGCCTAGTGTCGAATTCCTGGCGGGTTACGGCCTGCTCGTTGAAGAGCCTGTGGTAGCGCTCAAAGGTGGTGTCGGCCAGTTTTTTACGGGAAAGCGCCTCATCCAGGCCGTGTCTGGCCTCGTCAATGCCGGCGAAGGCCACGGCAGCTGTGGCCTGGTTCTCCTGCGCATCCAGCTGGGCCAGCAGTTGCCCCTTCTTGACCCGGTCTCCTTCGCGCACACGCAGCACGCTGACGGTGCCGGGGATGCGGGTTGAAACTACGGCGCTGGTCCGCGCCTGAACCGTGCCGACCACCTCCAGCGTCTCTGCTATGGCGGCGGATTTGACGGTTTCTATTGTTGTCCCTTTGACGACAGTTGCCGCTGTGCCCGGTTTTTTCCCCGCTTCGTGCTGCTTCGCGGAACAACCGGCAACGGACAGCGTTGCCATCAGGCCCAGCGCCATGCAAAATCTGGATGACCTCATTTCAGCATCTCCTTCAGAAATATCCCGGCGGCATAATAGACCCGCCCGCCGGCCAGGGCGTAATTGGCCTCGGTGTCCACCAGGTTGGCCCGGGCCTGATTCAGGGCCGTCTGGGCATCGAGCAGCTCAACCATGGTGGCTAGCGAGTTTTCAAAGCGTCTGCTCAGCAGACGCACGGTTTCCTCGGCATCCAACAGGGCATGCCGGGCTACTTCCAGACGTTTGCCCATCTCCTCGCGCCGCAAGAAACTTTCCTGTACCTGGAATCTGATGTCCTTGGTCTTTCCTTCCAGCATCTGGGCGGCTGCGGAGCGTTCAGCCGTTGCGCGGTCACGCTCGCGGTTGGTGCGAAAGCCCTCGAATATGTTCCATTTGAGGTTAACCCCTGTCATCCAGGCGTCGTTATCGGCGCCGAAGGGCACGTCCTTGGCGTTGAGCTGGTAAGATGCAAAGGCATCGATCGCAGGCAGATAACCGCTTCGGGCCAGCTTGAGCGACGCATCGGCTTTCTCCAGCTCGACCCGGGTCCGGCGCAGGTCGTTTCTGTTCTCCAGCGCTGCCCTGGTCAGTTCATCGGGCTGGGGGGGTCTGGCAAGGCGCGTCAATGGTTCGGCAATGTCGGCTTTTTCGCCATCCTTGAGGCCAACGGTGATGCCCAGCTGCATCTTAGTCAGAATCCGGTCGTTAAGAGCCGTGATAAGCTGCTGTTCGGCGGATGACAGATGCGTCCGCGCCCGGAGTTCATCCGAACGCAGTCCGGTTCCAGCCTGGCTCCGTACGGCGGCAAGCCGCCTGTGCTCCTGTGCTTCGCTCACTGCCTTTTCCGCAGCCTTGTACTGAGCTTCGGACCTCTGGACATCCAGATAGAGTCGTAACACCTGAAAGGCAACATCCTGTTTGACGGCATCGGCGCTCAGCTGCTCTTTTTCAGCCTCTTTTTCGGCCACATTCCGGGCAGGGGCCAGTGCAGGGGAGTATAGCGGTTGTTGCACTGTCAGGGCTGTCTTGAAGTCATGCCAGGTGCCGGGGTGGTTGAGGTTGCTGATGTTGAAATCATTCTGGGCGAAGCGCCCCTCATCGAGCTTCATCATGAAGGTTTGAGTCGGCGAGTTGGATGCGCCAAAGGTCTCTTCGAAAAACAGGTGCGGATAATAGCCTGAACTCGTTATGGCTATCCCCTCTTGAGCTGCCTTGGAACGGAATCCGGCCGCCTTGATCAGGTTGTTATTCTCCAGGGCCATGCCGATGGCTTCTTTCAGCGTAAAACTCCGGACGGACGGTGCCGCCTGCGCATAACCGGCGGACATAAAAAGCAGTGCTAATACTCCGAAGGCACGTTTCACGCGGCTACTCCTGGTAAGTTATTTTATATATGAAAAACAATATATATTATCCTTAAAAAAAGTCAAGGGGGAACAAGGTCTTTTTATGTTACCAATCCAAGTTCAATTCAATGATGCGGATGCTTTCTTTCGGTTGGGTCGAGCATAGGCAAGGCCGGTGCCCTGGGAGATGTCGAAGTGCTTCATGAAATAGGGCGGTTTTTCCAGAAATGTTTGCAAGGTTGAATGCAGGATAGCTTGGGATTAAGTTTGGTGAGTTCAGGCAACAACATTATTCAAGGGGGCGAATACCAGGAAAAACTGATGCTTCAATCAATATCCTTCCCACAGAGGAGGTGTGCAAGCGAAGAAAGGACAGTCTTGTGGCAACCGCTGTTCCCTGTGGCAGTCTGGATCAGCGGTTGCCCACATTTCATCGGCCCTTACGGAGGAGTTCCGGGTGTTACTCTAGAC
>MHXL01000048.1:0-1777 GCA_001824455.1 Desulfuromonadaceae bacterium GWB2_53_15 | reverse complement strand
CCGTGCCGTACTTGATGAGTGATGTCGAGCCTGTCCCGGCTGTCCAGAAAATTGTCGCCTGCGTGTTCCCTGCTGCCGCCGAAATTCCGGTCGCCGCGGCCGGAGGAGCCATGGGTGTTACGCTGTAATCCTCGCTCCACGTGGTACTTGCGGCATTCTTGGCCCCGACTTGGTAGTGGATGGTCTGCCCATTGGTCAGACCGGTGATCAAGCGCGGCGATGCGGCAGGGTCGATAGTCGTTGTGTAATTATCGATTGTTGCGCCGTACCTTACGAGCGACGATGTCGAGCCTGTCCCGGCTGTCCACGAGATGGTCGCTTGCCCGTTCCCTGCAGCTGCCGGCATTACGGTCGGCGCTGCCGGAGGGGGAAGAACGGGTGTTACGCTAATCTCGTTGCTCCACGTGATTCTGGTGCCTCCTGCATTCTTGGATCCGACCCGGTAGTAGACAGTCTGCCCGTTGGTCAGACCGGAAATGGTTATCGGCGATGCTGCGGGGTCGATGGTAGTTGCGTAAACTCCGGATGCCGTGCCGTACTCGATGAGCGATGTTGCGGCGCCTGCCCCTGCTGACCAAGAGATGGTCACCTGCCCATTGCCTGCAGTGGCAGATACCGAAGCCGAAGCCGGCGCGGCCGGGGCCGCCGCATCGGGTGTAACCGTATATGTGACCTGCTTTTCATACCACGCGTATGGTGGGATGCCACTCCTGAAGCTGAGCCTGTAGGAGATTTGTGCGCCATTTGTCAGTCCGGTGATTGTCAGCGGCGATGAAACGGGGTTGATGCTGTTTGTCGTGTAAACGCCGCCTGTTCCGTAGTTGATGGACGTCGCTATGCTGCTTAACTGTCCACTCCAGTAAATCGTCACCTGTTCAAAACCCGGAATTGAAGTTATGCTGGTCGCATACACCACCTGCCCGGTTCTGACGCTGTATTCGGGGCTCCACGTTGTGCCTGCCGCGTTCACGGCCCCGACCTGATAGTAGCAATACGTACTGATGCCACAAGTAATTATCTCCGGGTTTGTCAACACAGAAGGGGTTGTTCCGTTGATACCATTAATCCCGGGGGACAAACTCCACAGGAGGGTTGACGATGTAGAACCGGCACCGGGTGTCCAAGAAACACTTACATTAGAGTTGGTAAAGTAATGCGATATGCCGGTCGGCGCCGATGGAAGAGGCAGCATAGGTGTTACGCTATACTCGGAGCTCGCAGTGTTGCCCCCTGCATTCTTGGCCCAGACCCGGTAGTAGACGGTCTGCCCGTTGGTCAGACCGGAAATCGCACTCCCCGGTGCGGCGGGGTCGATGGTGGTTGTGTAAACTCCGGCTGTTGTACCGTACGTAATGAAATACGAACTTGATCCGGCGGCGGCACTCCATGAAATAGTCGCCTGCGTGTCCCCTGCAACTGACGATATGTCGTCCGGCGCCGACGGAGGAGGCAGCACGGGTGTAACGCTATATTCTGCGCTCAGCATGGTTCCCGTTTCATTCTTGGCGCCGACCTTAAAGTAGATGGTCTGCCCATTGGTCAGGCTGTAAATTATATGCGTCGATACGGCATTGTCGATGGTAGCCGAGTAAACTCCAGGGGCTGTTCCGTACATGAGGGTCGTCGATGTTGACCCGACCCCATCCAGCCACGAAATCGACACCTGCGTATCACCCGCGGTGGCCCATATTCCGGTCGGGGGATTCGGCAGTTCGGAGGTCCCCCCCCCTCCACCGGTATCGGATTCCGTGCAGCTGGCAGGATCATTCCCCTGACA
>MHXL01000047.1 GCA_001824455.1 Desulfuromonadaceae bacterium GWB2_53_15 | reverse complement strand
GTATGGGTGCGGTTGTCAGGTCGGTAGTCATGGAAACAGGGTAAGCGGTCAAGTGGCAAGGGGCAAGATAAAATTCAAGGTTTTTTTGAAAATCTGCCAGTCCCTTGTCCATCTCTGCCAACATACTATCCTGAATCCGTGACGCCGAAACGCCGTAGCGCACGGAATGCCGGAGTTGACCGTCGCTGACGCAGGAACAAGCCTGTTGCTCCGGGTGTCCTCCGTCGAACAGCCTCTTTGCCGGGGAAACACCAAACGTAAGGCGTTACGGGCAAGTGAAGGCGTGAAGGTGTCACGGATTCAGGTGCTTGAGACCACGATACACTGTTTATGTTGAAAAATTGCGCCAAACCGGATACAAATAAACCTTTGTTCGATTTCAGGCATATGGCACATATAAAATATTTGAGTTTGGGAGGTAGTGATGAGCTTTGTAACGTTGTACGACACGACCCTGCGGGATGGTACCCAGGCAGAAGATATCTCGTTCCTGCTGGAGGATAAAATCCGCATTGCACACAAGCTGGACGAACTGGGGGTTCATTATATTGAAGGTGGCTGGCCCGGAAGCAATCCCAAGGACGTAGCTTTTTTCAAAGATATTAAAAAGGAGAAGCTCACCCAGGCCAAGATTGCAGCATTTGGTTCTACCCGTCGCGCCAAGGTGACCCCGGATAAAGACAGCAACATCATTACACTTGTCAAGGCTGAGCCGGATGCGATCACCATCTTCGGCAAAACCTGGGATTTTCATGTCCGGGAGGCACTGCGCATTTCACTGGAAGAAAACCTGGAATTGATATTCGACTCGCTGGAATATCTGAAAAAGCACGCTCCGGAAGTTTTTTACGATGCCGAGCACTTCTTTGACGGTTACAAGGCTAATCCCGAGTATGCCATCAAGTCCCTCAAGGCAGCAGAGCAGGCCAATGCCGACTGCATCATTCTATGCGACACCAACGGCGGCACAATGCCGTTCGAAGTCGCCGCGATTATCAAGGAGGTCAAGAAGCATATCTCGACTCCGCTGGGCATTCATACCCACAATGATTCGGATTGCGCAGTGGCAAACACGCTCCATGCTGTTAATCTCGGTATCGTACAGGTCCAGGGAACCATCAATGGTTTTGGCGAACGTTGCGGTAATGCCAATCTTTGTTCCATTATCCCGGCTCTCAAGGCCAAGATGAAAAAGGACTGCATCACCGACGAACAGATGCGACACCTGCGGGACGTGTCCCGTTTTGTGTACGAATTGGCCAATATCTCCCCGAACAAACATCAGGCATATGTCGGCAATTCAGCCTTTGCCCATAAAGGCGGCGTGCATGTCAGCGCCATTCAGCGCCATCCGGAAACATACGAGCACATGCGGCCGGAGCTTGTGGGTAACTGCACCCGCGTTTTGATATCCGATCTCTCCGGGCGTTCCAATATTCTGGCCAAGGCCGAGGAATTCAACATCAATCTGGACAGCAAGGATCCTGTGACCTTGGAGATTCTGGACAATATCAAGGAAATGGAAAACCGTGGCTACCAGTTCGAAGGGGCCGAGGCATCCTTCGAGCTTTTGATGAAGAAGGCACTTGGAAGTCACCGAAAGTTCTTCAATGTCCTCGGTTTTAGAGTTATTGATGAAAAGCGCGGAGAGGACCAGAAACCGGTAGCAGAAGCTACTATCATGGTCAAGGTTGGAGGCAAGGTCGAGCATACTGCGGCTGAGGGCAACGGTCCGGTCAACGCACTGGACAATGCTATTCGCAAGGCACTTGAAAAGTTCTACCCTAAATTGAAAGAGGTTAAGCTGCTGGACTACAAGGTGCGCGTTCTGCCTGCCGGTCAGGGGACGGCATCCTCTACGCGTGTGCTGATTGAATCGGGCGACAAACACAGCCGTTGGGGGACGGTCGGGGTTTCGGACAATATCATTGACGCATCCTACCAGGCTTTAATCGACAGCATCGATTATAAATTGCATAAGTCGGAAGAATAGCACTAGCCGTAATATGGTTCAGTGCGACCGGATAATCATTATTCTTCTTGCAGTAATAATTACAGTTCCAGTTGTCATTAAAAGCCGTCAGAGCAGGATAGTACCTGCTTCGGCGGCTTTTGTGGTCTCATCGACTTCAAGGGGGTATGTACAAGTCAGCGGGGATGTAAGGCATCCTGGAATATATCCAATAAGCGCCAATATGTTGACGATTGACGCCATTAAAATGGCGAAACCTCTCAAACCCATTACAGGCTTAATCCCGCATGGTTGTGAAACATTTGTGGTTAGCAATGGTACAGGTATCAGGGTGGCAAATAAATCTGGTGGTGTGTCGGAAGTTTTCTTTGAATCCATATCAACAGTACAGCGAATAGTCCTGGGCGTACCCCTGGACATCAACGCCATGACTTTGGCGGATTTTGATCGTATTCCTGGCGTCGGTCCTGTCCTGGCAAAACGAATTATTGAATATCGTCAAATTAATGGCGGTAGAATGGGGGTTGAAGCTCTCCTTCTCATCGATGGGATAGGTGAAAAAAAATATATTATACTAAGTAAATATTTTAACAGACCGTAATAAAACAATTTTTTGTTATCGGTTGGCTATACGAAAATCAGCCCACAGTTTTTGGCATGCAAGATGAATAACTACCTAATACTGACGACAGACAGTTATCAAGCTATTGGGAGGATTATTCTATGCAATGTCCACGATGCAAGGGTCGCATGTTCGCCGAAAAATTTTATGATTTCGTTCGTTCTTTCAGTGCCTGGAAGTGCACCTGCTGTGGTGAATTGTTAGACTCGACCATATTGGTGAATAGAGCAAGGAATAACAATAGTCATCTTGGATAACCTTCTATATACTCATAATAAGGCACAAAAAGGGGAGCCCATTACCGGGCTTCCCTTTTTGTTTGACACAATAGCTTCGAAAGGATATTGAACACGACTGGATTTTCATGTTGAATGCTGTTTAAAACTGGGGAGTGCGAAACCATGGCAAGAAACGACGGCAGGGACCATCAGGCAATGCGTCCGGTGACCATAACCAGAAATTTTACCAAGCATGCTGAAGGCTCGGTGCTAGTTTCATTCGGGGACACAAAGGTTATCTGCACCGCATCGGTTGAAGAATCGGTTCCGTCTTTTCTGAGAGGCAAGGGAACAGGATGGGTGACGGCAGAGTATTCCATGTTGCCCCGTGCAACCCACACCCGTTCTTCACGCGAGGCGGCAAAAGGCAAGCAGAGCGGGCGCACACTTGAGATTCAGCGCCTGATCGGTCGTTCTTTGCGAGCAGTTACTGATTTGGCTGCGCTCGGCGAGCGAAGTATTTATATCGACTGCGACGTGATTCAGGCTGATGGTGGGACCAGGACTGCTTCCATTACCGGTGCTTATGTAGCGTTGGCTGATGCACTGGGCACACTGAGGGATAGAGGGGTACTGGCTCAGATCCCTTTGAAAGAGGCTGTGGCGGCAGTGAGTGTCGGAATAGTTGCGGGTGAAGCTGTTCTTGATCTGAATTATATTGAAGATTCTGCTGCAGAAGTGGATATGAATTTTGTCATGACCTCCAGTAACTGCTTTGTCGAAGTACAGGGTACAGCCGAGGCTGAACCTTTTTCCATAGAACAGATGGATGCAATGCGCGTCCTTGCCATGGAAGGAATTCGGAAATTGTTCACTGTTCAGCAGGAAGCGCTCAAGCTATGACATCGCTGGTGGTGGCCACCCGCAACCGTGGCAAGTTGAAAGAGATTCAGGCATTTTTGGAGGGGCTTGTTGCGAACGTTTACTGTTCATCTGATTTTGAGAATTTTACCGATACAGTTGAAGATGGCGCAACCTTTGAGTTGAACGCTCTCAAAAAGGCCAGAGAAGCCATGCGTTTCACTGGCTTGCCGGCGCTGGCTGATGATTCAGGCCTGGTCGTTGATGCACTTGATGGGCGCCCCGGCGTCTACTCTGCTCGTTTCGCCGGTGATGCAGCTGATGATGTCGCAAATAATTTAAGGCTTCTTGAGGAACTGGAAAGTGTGCCAGCCAGCTCGCGTCAATGTTCTTTTGTCTGTTCCATGGCTTTTGTGACACCAGAAGGTTGCGAACAGACTTTTAGCGGAAAGATAGAGGGACGGATTCTTGGCGAAGAGCGCGGCAATGGCGGTTTCGGGTATGATCCTCTCTTTCTGGTGGATGGTTTTGATCGGACCATGGCGGAATTGTCAACCGAGGAAAAGAATCAAATCAGTCATCGCGGGCAGGCTCTGCGGCAGTTCCGTGAATACCTTGAAACGCATTAAAAGCCATGTTTTACAGACATATATATCAATAAATTGAAGTGATGCTGCAATCTGGTCGTAGTGTTTTGACTTTCACGCTGTATCGTTTTGAGATCGGATATTTGCCCAATGAAAAAAGAATATAAAGAAAATTCAAGCACAAAGAAACAGCGCGAACCGCTCCGTACGAACAATTCAACCCGTGCGATTGTTCAACAGCCTGAGGACAAGCTCTCCCGCAGGTCGGTAGTGGAGGTTGAAATATCCGGGCTCGATGAGGAAGGCTATGGTATCTCCTGTAGCGAAACCCATGCGCTTAGAATCGGTGGGGCACTGCCGGGGGATACTGTCCGTGCCGCAATTGACCATGTTGCCTTGCGTATGGCGTTCGGCCATGTAATAAGGATTCTGAAGCCTTCTCCGATGCGCAGCAAGCGGCCTCCCTGCAGAGTAAGTTCGCAGTGTCTTGGCTGTCCACTGATAGTTATGAAATACGTTGATCAGGCCGAATTCAAGCGTAGTTTTATTCTAAAGCAGCTTCGCGAATACCGCGAACTGGGGGAAATAACGGTTCATCAGCTTCTCTCTCCTTTGCGCCTGATACACTATCGTACGACTGCCCGATTGGTTATTGCCGGTAAACACTCAGAGCCGTATATCGGCATCTTTCGCCGCTCATCACATGATGTTTTCGATT
>MHXL01000046.1 GCA_001824455.1 Desulfuromonadaceae bacterium GWB2_53_15 | reverse complement strand
CCAACATGAATCTTGTTCACAACAGCACCAATGCCTCGAATCCATTGAACGCCAATTCTGTTAAATGGGCGGCATCAGGAGGCTGGGGACTCAGCGGTACAAAATATGGCGCATTTAGTTGCACGACTTGTCATATTCCGAAGACCAGCAATATTTTAAGGATTAAAACAGGCATAACCGTCCTGGATACATCGAAAGGTAATATTCCCGGCGGTTCAAACAGTCCGGTGAATTTCCAGTCGAGAACTCTTACCAACACTTTCGGAAATTACTCAGCTCCTGTCGGCGGCTACAGCAACTCCCAGAGGATATGCGAAACCTGTCATTCCGCGACAAGTTATCACAAATACACTCAGACAAAGATTCGCCACGAAGAGGATGCCGCTCTCAAGAATTGCATTATCTGCCATGAACATAATAAAGGTTTCAAACCCATCGGCGCCTGTACTATCTGTCACGCAAGGCCGCAGGGTGCCAGGGCTGCTGTTTTAGGGCAATTTACTACCAGTGGGAATTCACACCACGTTCAGGGTGTCAAGGTGACCGACCAGCTCTGCTACCAGTGCCACTGGGAGGCTAACATCGACGGCACAGTTAACACCGCGTATCATGGCGGTTCTCTCACTCCGGGAGCGCCGGTGCGCCTGGTCCGTTACAAAAACGGCTTGAGACCAACGGTATACAAGGATATGACATCTGCTGTTCTTTATACCGCCAATGGTTCACGGACGGAGTTTCAAAAGATAAACAATCATTGTCTGGGTTGTCACAGTGCTCCGAGCAACTCGACCCAGCCGTTCGGTGATGGCAAGACACCCAAGCAGTATGCCTGGGACGGCAAGAGCATCGACGAACGCTATTCGCAGACCGGAACAACACCCTGGGGCAAATATAGCGACACCGCCACAACCAATGTCAGCCCCAAGGATACCCAGATCAAGGCCTTCTCAGCTCATGGCAATGCCGGCGTCAACAAACGCGGCTGGAACCTGACTGAAACCTGGCCCAACACCAGCGGCAGCGTCAACGTACTTTGCTATGACTGTCACAACTCCCACGGCTCAGCCGTCAGTGGCGTGACCAGCAATTATTCCAGCGCCACTGGTAAATACAAGGGCGCCATACTCAAGGCAACCACAGCCGGCAAGGGTGGTTACAGTGTAACCTATAAACCGCAGGCAGGTGGATCGGCAGGAACCAAGGATGCCTACAACCCTGGCGCCGGACTCTGCTTTGACTGCCACAACACCGCCACTGCCGGCACAAAACCATGGGGCTACACAGGTACCTATGGTTCCACGCAGGCGGTTTTAGGTTACTGGGATACGCCGTACTTCACAACCGGTACCTTTGCCCCGACCCAGCGTTATGCCTACAAGGCTTTCAACGCCACCCACAAGGGAGGGCATTTCGGTGTTTCATCCGCCATGCTTACAACCCCGTCGGCCTCAATAAACGGTCTCTGTACCCCATGCCATGATCCGCACGGTGTCAGTCCGACCCTTTCCCAGGCTTATGCGGTCCCGCTCCTGAAGGGCACCTGGCTGACCTCTCCTTATCTGGAGGATGCCGCACCAGTTAACATTAATGAACTTCGTGGCGGTGGCAGCCAAGCGCCAGGTACCCTGGCAGTCGGCAGTACCCCACAGTATCATATTGATCAAAATACATTTGGGCAGGAAACCTATCCTGCACAAGGAAAAGAAGCACCAACCGGGACCAAGTCGATTAAATGGAGCTTTGCCGATACGACCAATCGTGTTGCCCAGACTTCCGCTCAGTTCGGCGGCCTTTGTCTCAATTGCCATTCTCAGGCATCCATTGCACCAAGTGCTGCAAGTGCCGCTCCTGCCTGGAAGTCCTTGGCCAGGGTCCACAATACGGTTAAGGGTTGGGGGTCCACCGGTACTGGCAACGCAAACAGTGCTGCTCACTCGTTTACCTGCTCAAAATGCCACACGACTCACAACTACCGTCTGCCACGCCTGATGGTTACCAATTGTCTTGACTATAAGCTCAGGGGACAGGTTAACAAAACTGCTGCAGCACCTGTTAAGCGTTCACAAAATAGTAATAATGGCTCCGGCGGCGGCGGTGGGGGATACCCAGGTGGGGGTGGGGGGATACCTGATGGCAAGGCAACAGGAACTGCTGGTGAGGATGCTGCATATCTGGGGGCTTGGTTCTTCGGCTCCAATGCCGATCCAACCGGGTACAGGACTTGTCATGATGTAACCACGGCAGGCGGTACAACTTATCCAACCGGTCATCTCTGGAATACGAAGACACCATGGTAGATGCAGCCTTATATCGTCTTATCGTAGTGGAACAGCGCTAAATGCGCGGAAAGGAGAATAACAGATGAAGAAACGTATTTATGTAAAACCGAGGGTGGTTGGTTCAGCGGATGTGCATCCCTGCTGATCCGGGTGACAAAAAGAGGTGAGGTCTGAAAAGATCTCACCTCAAGTTTTTTGAGGACGATATCTGGCCATAGTAAGTTAAGAAACGATATACTTGCGAAAGCTGAAAGGGTAGATGGTTATGAGTAGTGGAAAACATGCTTACATAATGTTGATAGCAGGGTTCATGTTACTGTCGGCCTTGCCGGTATGGGCTGATTATTCTTCGGCCCACACTGCTTTTCTGAAAGGCGAATATATCGTTGCCCTGAAGAAATTCAAGGCGGACTCCAGCGCTCAATCCTGCTTCAAGCTGGGCACCATGTACGACAATGCCCTGGGTGTTGAAGAAGATAAACAGGAAGCCTTGAAATGGTATCTGAAGGCTGCCAATCAAGGGCTGGACGCAGCGCAGCACCGGATCGGCGAGATGTATGACAACGGGCGCGGTGTCCCGGAAAATACCCAGGAAGCGGTAAAATGGTATCGCAAGGCGGCCGAGCAGGGTTATGCGATTGCGTCATTCAAGCTAGGCGATATGTATTACAACGGCAGGGGAGTCCAGAAGGACATAGCCGAGGGCGTCAAATGGTATCAACAGTCCGCACGGGTCGGAAATATGAAGGCCCAGTATGAACTTGGCAATCTGTACTATCTCGGCAAGGACGTTAGCGGCAGGGCATTTACAAAAGATTGGACCGAGGCTGCCCGATTGTACCTCCGTTCCGCCGAACAAGGCCATTTCAAGGCCCAGTATGCCATCGGCAGCATGTATTTGCGCGGTGAAGGCATTGCTGTAAATCGTGACGAAGGCATAAAATGGCTGCGCAAGGCCGCGGAAAACGGCCACAAGCGCGCTCAGGCAGAGTTAAAGGGCATGGTTAAGTAGTTTCCGTCCGGAAAGGGTTCTTTCTGCCCTGGTGGCGTAGGCCCAAAATAATAATGGACGTAGTTCACAATGTGAAGGACATACATCGGATAAACCTGTGTATTTGCCTTGAAAAATTATAGTAGTCAAATAAGCTTATGTGTGAAGGTGATAAATAAGTTGCGAATGAGCTGCAATTAATATAAGTATGTCCTTATTTTTGAAAAGCTCCCATTTCATAACTTAACCTCTGTTGACGATGTAGCATCACTCCTGAAAGAGGATATTAATGATGCTGTCGGCCCTATCGTGTCCGTCCAACATCCATGTGTGTCTCGCATTGGAGTTCCCGGATGGAAATAACTTGTAATCTAAAGGAACATCGGATTTATCATGCCTGAGCCAAGCCGGTATTCATCTGCTGAATCTGAAAAAACAATGATCCTGGTATACTCTGTTTTAGTAATTACGATCAGTGTAGTTATCGCCAACTTGAATGCGATCACGGACTTTTATCTTCATCCGGAAATTCCGTACTTCGATGAAGAACACCTTATTGTCGGTACTGTGTCTGGTGTTTTGACTGCTATAATTTTGGCTGTCCTTGCAATCAGCCACATCAAGCTTAAAATGAACGATCTGAAGATAAAATCGCTCAACATTACCTTGGAAAACAAGGTGGCAGTGCGGACTGAAGAGTTAAAGATGAAAAATAGTGAACTCTTGATTATTGAAGGAATATTGCGTAAGCAATTGGAAAAAAATATTGATGATCAAGAAGAACTGCGGCAAAACAAGCTGCTGCTGAAAGCCATAATAGATAACTCCCTTGAGTTGCAAGGCCTGCTGACTCCCGATGGAAAGCTGCTTGAGGCAAACAAAACATCTCTGGATTTTATCGGGGCAGACAAAGAAACGGTTCTAGGACGATATTTTTGGGATACACCCTGGTGGAGTCATAACCCAGCTTTACAGGAAAAATTGCGGGAAGCAATAAGTCGGGTCGCTGCTGGCGAATTGCTGCGGTTTGAGACTGAAAACCAGGATGCGGGCGGAAATATCCATATTATCGACTTCTCACTGAAACCAATTTGTAATGAAAAGGGTCGTATCGTTTATCTGATGCCTGAGGGGCGCGACATTACCGAGTACCGACAATTGGAAAATCAGATTTTGCAGCAACAAAAACTTGACAGCATCGGTCTTCTTGCCGGAGGACTCGCCCATGATTTCAATAACCTTTTGACTCCCATCCTGGGGTACTCGGAGATGATCTGCGACAAAGTGCCAGCCGATGATCCCATCCATCAGGATTCAGCATTAATCTGGGATGCTGCCAACTGTGCCTCAGGCTTGATCAAACAACTCCTCAGTTTCAGCCGGAATCAGGACTATTCAAAACAAAATCATGACTTGAACAGGATTATTGCTTCGTTTAACAGCATCCTGCGCCGTACGATTCGCGAAGATATCGAAATCAGACAACTCCTTAGCACCGATGTCTGTCAGGTGCTTGCCGACCGAAACCAGATAGAACAGATTTTGCTTAACCTGGCAATTAATTCACAGTGCGCTGTCAACGGTAACGGCACAATTACAATAGAGACCGGGCATCTGATATTTGACGACGAGTTCTGTTACATTCACCCTGGATCTGCTCCCGGTCGTTATGTGCTTTTAGCTTTCAGCGATACTGGCATCGGTATTGCTGACACTGATTTGGCCCATATTTTTGAACCGTTTTTCTCGACATCATCTGCCGGAGGCCATGGTAAAGGGCTCG
>MHXL01000045.1 GCA_001824455.1 Desulfuromonadaceae bacterium GWB2_53_15 | reverse complement strand
GCGAAACTATGGCGGTTATTCCTGTGGCCGAGAAGGAGAAAGTGCCACTGATTTCCTGCTCAGCCGGGATCAAAATCACCGATCCGGTCAAAAAATGGGTATTTAAAACTGCCCAGAACGACACTCTTGCTGTAGGCAGAATTTACGAACAACTTCAGAAACAAAAACTCAGCAAGGTTGCCATACTGACCGTATCCGACGGTTTCGGGGCATCCGGACGTGAACAGTTGAAGGCCCAGGCTGCAAAATTCGGTATTACAATAGTTTCCGACGACACCTACGGCCCTAAAGATACCGATATGACCTCACAGTTGACCAAATTTCGCGGCATAAAGCCGGATGCGATCATCTGCTGGGGGACCAACCCTGGTCCTGCGGTCGTTGCCAAAAATGTCAGGCAACTGGGAATCAAGATTCCGCTCTACATGAGTCATGGCGTTTCATCCAAAAAGTTCATCGAGCTGGCCGGAGAAGCTGCTGAAGGGATCAGACTGCCTTCCGGCAGGGTTGTTGTGGCCGATATGCTTCCCGCTTCCGACCCCCAGAAAAAATCGTTAATGGGCTTTGTCAAGGATTATCAGAATCATTACAAGACAGAAGGCGACCATTTCGGCGGCCATGCCTGGGATGCGGTCATGCTTATCAAAGGTGCAATAGAGCGTGGTGCAAGTAGTGCCGACGCCATCCGTGATCAGCTGGAAAAAACCCGGCAGTTTCATGGTATCGGCGGAACATTCACGTATAGCGCCCAGGACCACGCCGGCCTTGGCAAAGACGCCTTTGTGCTGGTTGAGGTGAAAAACCGGGATTGGGTGATCGTAAAGTAATCTGATTCAATAAATGATTTGTTTCGTAGGGGCATCCCCTTGTGGGTGCCCGCCTTTGGGTGGAATTGGCAATGATATAGCGATTCCAACAAGGGCGACCACAAGGGATCGCCCCTACATTTATGAGGTGTCATGCAGTTCGACCAGATTCTTCAATATACCCTGTCAGGCCTGTCAACCGGAGCGATCTACGCCTTGATCGGCATTGGTTTTTCTATCATCTATAACTCAACAGGGATTATCAACTTTGCCCAGGGCGAATTTGTAATGCTTGGCGGGATGTTGACACTCTTTTTTATAGGTGTGCTCAAGTTGCCGATCTGGGCGGCTATGCCATGCGCCGTGCTGGTTTCAGCACTGGGCGGTCTGCTCTTCGAACGGCTTGCCATCCGGCCGCTCCGTCAGCCGACCCCCATCAATATCGTGATCATAACTATCGGCGGGAGGATTCTAATCCGCGGTTTAGCCATGCTGCTATGGGGAAAGGATACCCATTCGCTGCCACCCTTTTCCGGCGATGATCCCATCGCCATCGGTGGTGCAACGATCCTGCCGCAACATCTCTGGATCCTCGCTATCACAGTGGTGATCATTGCCGCCAACAAGTTTTTCTTCTATCACACCATCAGCGGTAAGGCCATGCGGGCCTGTTCGTACAATAGTCGCGCTGCCGGACTGGTTGGTATCGACGTGCGCCGCATGGTATTGTTTTCCTTTGTAATCAGTTCCGCCATGGGTGCTGTGGCCGGAATCATTGTCGCGCCTTTGACCATGACCGCCTACGACGTGGGTGTCATGCTGGGCCTTAAGGGTTTCTGCGCGGCCATAATCGGCGGCATGAGCAGCGGCGTGGCCACGGTGGTGGGAGGCCTGATCCTTGGGGTGCTCGAATCGTTGGGGGCAGGACTAATCTCCTCCGGCTACAAGGATGCCATTGCATTCATCATTTTACTGTTGATCCTTTTCATTCGCCCGCAGGGTCTGTTTGGCAAAGCGGAATCGGAGAGGGTCTGACAGCGTGAAAAAAGAGCTTCTTAAATTCCTCGCATTTGCCGTTTTAGTGCTGGCAGCGCCCTACGCCCTCAGTGGCGGCTATATCATGAACGTGCTGGTCTTCGTGGGTATCAACACCATGCTGGCAGTGGCACTCAATCTGCTGTTGGGATATGCCGGCCAGATTTCCCTCGGTCACGCCGGTTTCTTTGGTCTAGGCGCCTACTTGTCCGGAATTCTGACCACTACCGCCGGTTGGAACCCGTGGCTGGTCATGCCGCTGGCGGCAGCCCTGGTAGGTGTCATGGCGTTTGTGATCGGCTTTCCGATTCTCAAGCTCAAGGGACACTACCTGGCCATGGCCACCCTGGGCCTCGGCATCATCATCTATATTGTTTTCAACGAGACCGTGGACTACACCGGCGGCCCCTCGGGTCTCTCTGGCATTCCCAATCTCTCGGCAGGTTCAATTACCTTTGACAGCGACGTCAAAAACTACTATCTGATCTGGTCTTTCACGCTTGCTGTCTGCCTGTTTGCCATTAATCTGGCCAACTCCCGGGTGGGGCGAGCCCTGCGTGCCATCCACGATTCCGAGGTGGCGGCTCGGGTCGTAGGGGTTAACGCTCGACTTCTCAAGGTGCAGATATTTGCCCTCTCAGCCATGATCTCCGCCCTGGCGGGCAGCTTGTACGCCCATACCATGACCTTTATCTCGCCAGCCTCCTTTGGCTTTAACTTCTCCATTGAGTTGCTGACAATGGTGGTTATCGGCGGTCTCGGCAGCATCTACGGGTCTTTCCTCGGCGCCGCTCTGCTCACACTTCTGCCCGAGTTTCTGCGGGCCGCCCAAGATTACGACATCGTCATTTACGGCGGTATGCTGATGGTGATGGTCATGTTCATGCCGGGCGGACTCGTACGGGGGGTACCCGATCTCGTCAGGAAGCTGGTAAAGCCAAGGGGAGGTGACCGGCATGCTTGAGGTCTCCGGTATTACCCAGATCTTCGGCGGTGTTACCGCTCTGGAGGATGTCTCCTTTTCTATCAACAAGAGCGATATCACCGGTGTAATCGGTCCCAACGGCGCCGGAAAGACAACACTGTTCAATATTATCACCGGCATCTACACCCAGACCGCAGGCAAAGTCATATTGGAAGGACGGGATGTGTCAGGTCTGCCGGCCGAGCGTCTCGCTCCGCTTGGCATGGTGCGGACGTTTCAGAATATCGAGTTGTTTGGTGGCATGACCGTATTGGAGAATGTCATGGTCGGGATGCACACCAGAAGTTCCTGCGGCCTGTTGGCCTGTTCCCTCAAGATGCCATGGGCTATGAAGGAGGAGTCGCGTATTCGCGCTGGGGCGCTACGCTGGCTCGAATTTGCCGGTATTGCCGATCTGGCGGATGTCGTGGCCGGCAATCTCCCTTTTGGCCAGGGGCGTTTGCTGGAGATTGCGCGGTCCCTGGCTGTTGAACCACGAATCATCCTGATGGACGAGCCGGCTGCCGGCCTCAACAGTCAGGAAACCCTCGGGCTGGCGCGGTTGATCCGGAGTATCCGGGATATGGGCATCACGGTTGTACTGGTGGAGCATGACATGGAACTGGTCATGGATATCTGCGACCGGATTGTGGTCCTGAACCTTGGCAAGAAACTGGCCGAGGGCACGCCGCGTGAGATCCAGGATAATCGTGAGGTTATCGCGGCATACCTGGGAGATGAATAAGGAAACGTGCCTTTTCCGCAATCTCGGCGTTGCCCGGCGGGAATTCGTTGTGCGGCGTAGCGCTGCTACGCCTCCGCCGATTCCCTTGGGCGCCTTGACCTTGCGAAAAAATCACGTTTCTGGATTTGAGGTGATTTAAACCGATATGCTCAGACTTAAAAACATAAATACCTATTACGGCAAGGTACATGCCCTCAAGAATGTCTCCCTTCATCTGGCTGAAGGGGAGATAGTCACCCTGATCGGCGCCAATGGCGCGGGCAAGACCACCATCCTCAACACGATCTCCGGCGTGACGCCGGCTGCCGCAGGAGAGCTGCAATTCAACAAGGAAACGATCAGTGCCCTGGCGCCTGACCGGATAGTCAAGCTTGGCATCTCCCAAGTGCCCGAAGGGCGCCAGGTCTTCAAGCCGCTCTCGGTTGAGGACAATCTGGAGCTGGGCGCCTATCTGCGCTACCGCAACCGGGAAGGCAAGGATACCATTCACAAAGATATGGAGCAGATTTTTACGCTCTTTCCCCGTCTCGAAGAACGCCGCCGGCAGCTGGCCGGCACCATGTCGGGCGGCGAGCAGCAGATGCTGGCTATAGGCAGGGCGCTGATGGCCAAGCCGCGCATGCTGCTGCTGGACGAACCTTCCATGGGGCTGGCACCGCTGGTGGTGCAGGAGATCTTCAAGGTGCTGGCGCAACTGCGCCAGGAACACGGCACGACCATCCTGCTGGTGGAGCAGAACGCCAAAGCGGCTCTAAAACTGGCTGATCGTGGTTATGTGCTGGAGACCGGCAAGGTCATTCTGGAGGGACAGGCGGATGAGCTGTTGGAGAATGCCGAGGTCAAACGTGCCTATCTGGGCAAGGACAAGAAGGAAATCTGGGAGCGATAAGGCCCAAATGAGGGTGAAGCAAATGGGAGAATCGGACAATATAAAGGCCGTTGAACCGGGAATAATGCCGGGTCAGCGGCCTTTATTGTACTTTGTTTGAGACTTGATTCCGATTGGCAGTACCGAAATTTTGTTGTCAATATACCCCAATGAGGTATAATGTTCATGAAGCCGGATATGATAACCGTTGTCGAGACAGCCTCCTTCATGTCCGACGCAAAAGCCTGTATGACGGATGACGAGAGGACCGAGGCAATTAACATGATTGCCGCAAATCCTGAATGTGGAGATATTATTCCTGGCGGTGGTGGAATCCGCAAGGTCCGGTTTGCCATCGGCGGCAAAGGAAAAAGCAGCGGCGTGCGGATCATCTACTATTATCACAACGAGCGGGTTCCGACATTCCTTCTGGCGGTATTCGCCAAAAATGAACGGGCGAATCTGACGAGGGCGGAAACGAATATGCTGGGCAATGCGGCCAAAATGCTGGCCCGAAAATACGGAGAATAATGAATATGGCACGGATAGCATTCGAGAAGATCATGGCAGGCCTGGAAGACGCCTTGGCGTATGCGGATGGCGACAGTTCGCGTGGTACTGTACATCAGGTAAAGGTTGCGGATGTCGATATCACTCATCTACGGGAAAAGCTTGGTTTGTCCCAGGACAGATTTGCCGCCCTGTTCGGATTGAGCGCCAGGACGGTACGCAACTGGGAGCAGGGTGTCCGCCATCCCGAAGGTCCGGCACGGATACTGTTGCAGGTGATTGATCGTGAACCGGAAGCGGTTATGCGGGCGTTGCATGCGAGCGTACAAGTGATATTTGATGCAGACAAAGAGCAGGCTGCTTTGCATGTTGCCGAGGGGAGTGCGCATTATCGAGCGAAGCGTTCCAAGGTGTCAAACGGGTAGTCGCGGGGATACAAAAGCAGTTAACCGCCGATGAACGCCGATACACGCAGATGAATCAAAGGATTGTAAAGATATTCGGCTGAATTTCAGAAAAACATTAATCACACGGGGGCACAGAGGCACGGAGAAAACCAGTATTAAAAGCTTGGAGT
>MHXL01000044.1:9493-9635 GCA_001824455.1 Desulfuromonadaceae bacterium GWB2_53_15 | reverse complement strand
CAAAAACCTGGCAAAAACCGGATTGGAGAGCAGCATGCCTCGTCGTGTCAGGCTGACGCTGTTATTTATTCTTTTTAGAAGCCCGGCCGTGACAAGTTCGTTGAAAACGGTGGCGTACACACTCTCGGGCGATACCCCGAAT
>MHXL01000044.1:2897-9463 GCA_001824455.1 Desulfuromonadaceae bacterium GWB2_53_15 | reverse complement strand
TCCGCCAAACGTAATCCCAGGAACATGAACTCGGCCATGGCATCCTCGCGGGATAGGAAGGTAACATCCTCGCGCGCCAGGCCTCCTGCTTGGATCGTGGCGCTATACTTGTCGATGTCCGGGGTATTGGCAACCCTGCTACCGTAATGTTCATTACGCAGGAACGAATGCGCCCCGGCACCCAGCCCCAGATAGCCGTCCCGCTGCCAGTAGCCGCTGTTGTGGCGCGAACGGAAACCGGGGCGTGCATAATTGGCGATCTCGTAATGCTCATAGCCATGGGCCGTGAGCTGCGTGTCGGCAGTCTCGAACATCGAGGCTGCCAGCTCTTCATCGGGCAAAAGCGGGCTGTCCTCGGCATAAAGCTCGGCAAAAGGTGTCTGCTCCTCCACGCTCAGGCCGTAAACGGAGATGTGTTCAGGTGCCAGTTGCAACGCCTGTTCCAGGTCTGTGTGCCACATCTGATCGGTCTGACCGGGCAGGGCGTGGATCAGATCGATGCCGATGTTGGTGAAACCGGCGCTGCGTGCCGCTGAAAAGGCATCCCGTGCCTGTTGTGCCGAGTGGATGCGGCCGAGGGTTTTCAACATGCGGTCATCAAAAGACTGCACTCCCAGAGAGAGGCGGTTGACACCGGCGCTACGGAATCCGGCAAGGCGTTCGTGGTCAACGGCGCCGGGGTTGGCCTCCAGGGAGATCTCGACTCGTGTTGACAGGCCGAATGTGTTTCTTGCCTCTGCAATGAGGCCTGCTACTTGCCCCGGTTCCAACAGCGAGGGGGTGCCCCCGCCGAAGTAGATCGACTGCAATGGTTTTTGTGGGGCGGCTTTTTGAGACGCGAGGCGCATCTCTTTCAGCAGCAGTTCCGGGTAGCTGCCCAGGCTGTTTTCGGACTCCTGCGAGACAAAGGCACAGTAAGGGCACTTGCGGCGGCAGAAAGGGATATGGATATAGAGTCGAGTGAACATAATGATTTGCAATTTTAACCGGAATGGGTACAATGTGTCCACACTTATACCATTCCAGCCCTGATAGGCAGAATAAGGGCGTACACGAAATCATTTAAGCGAAAAAATGTCTAACTTACCAAGGAGTTTTGCCATGAAGCGTGTAGTTGCTGTATTTGCGGCGTTTGCCGTAGTGGCACTGTTGACGGTGGCAGCCCAGGCTGGCAGCAAGGGTGAGCAGATCTTCAGCCAGAAGTGCGCCATGTGCCATGTGATCAAGGGAAAGGGCGGGGCGATCGGTCCCGAACTGACCAAGATTGCTTCAAAGATGAAGGAAAATGATTTAAAGGTGAAGCTGGAGAATCCGAAAAAAACCAATCCAAACAGCTCTATGCCATCATTCAAGACCCTGCCCAAGGCTGAAATGGACGCCTTGCTAGGGTATCTGAAGACCCTGAAGTAAGAGGGTCATTTTCTAGCCTGCCGGAAGGCAGGTTTTTTTTTGGTGAGTCACCATGCGATTAAAGGAAGAACAAATAAAACGCCTGGCTGAGAAGGTCTACAGCGACCTTGTTCAGGATGGCCTGATTGTACAGCGTCAAGAGCGGAGTGCCGCGGTGCAGGGCATTGTCAAGGCAATCATGCAGGATATCAGTCGTGAACAGAACTTGGCGCGGGATGCCGAGCGGATGCTGGACGAGACTATTGCTGCCATGGGTCGTGGTGCTGCGGACATCGATCGCCGCAAGATGCTGCGGATGATCAAGGAAAAGTTGGCCAAGGATCGCAAGATTGTTTTGTAAGGAAATTATATGTCGCTTTCCGAAGACCGTATTTCCCATTTGTCCCACGAGATCTTGGAGCGCCTGTGGCGTGACGATCTGGCCGATGTTGTCGATGAGGGCCGGGCGCTGTCACGTATCAAACAGTCGCTGACTAATTTTTTCAGTGTCGCGGATGAAATCGATGCAGCGGTGCAGGCCAAGCTCAGGAACAGGGCTCCCGGCAGCCGTGATTGGGAAGTCCTGTATCAAAAGTTTTATCAGGAAGAACTTGTCAGGAGAAAACTGTGAGCGCTTTTGTGCGTGCAATGGCAGGTGTGCTGCTCGCGACCCTGTTTCTGACAGCCTGTACAGCGGCGCCCAAGGTCCGGAGTTTTGGCGGCCTTGACCCACGGCAAGAACGCGAGACGATCTACGTAATCCCCTTTGATACGACCCTGGTCCCGGCAGATGTCGGTGAACCGGTCTTCAACGAATTCGTTGATCGGCTGAATGCTCAGCGCAAAAACACGCGGGTTGCCAAGTTCCTGATCCTCAAGGAAGAGCTCAAGGAGGTCGAACCGGCTTGGCTGGTAAAACAGACCTATATCTCGGGCGACATCTGGGGCTATGTGGAAAATTCCGGCTGCTGTTCCACGGAGATGAAGGTCAAATCACGTCTCTATCTGTATGAACCGGGCAAAAATGAACCTTCTCTGGAGGTGTTTTTGCAGGAGGCAGACTTTTTCGAGCACGACCGCCTGCCCGTCTCCGCGGTCAAGATCCGTATGGGCAACAAGCTGGCCCACGGCCTGGCTGACGCCATCATCAAGAAACTGACGCCATAAAATATGGAGCTATAGATGCTTGACCCGGAACTGACCGTACAGCTCAAACGTGTGTTGACCTCGTTGGAACAACTCCTGCCGAAACCGATCCCCGCCCTGGACTGGTCTGTCACCTGCGCCGCCAATTGGCACAAGCATTCCTTTGTAGGCTATCTGGAACCGCTGGACGTGGTGGAGCAGATTGTTCTGGGTGACCTGCTGGGCATTGACGAGCAGAAACGGGTGGTGGATGAGAATACCCGCCAGTTTCTGGCCGGCCTGCCGGCAAATAATATCCTGTTGTGGGGGACGCGCGGTACCGGCAAGTCAGCACTGGTGCGGGCAATTCTCAATAACTACGCCGGTCAGGGATTGAGGGTGGTACAGGTGGATAAGGACGATCTGGTGCATCTGCCGGATATCGTTGATGCCATCAAGGGAGAACCGTATCGTTTCATAATATTCTCCGATGATATTTCCTTCGAGGTGGGGGAATCGAGTTACAAGATGCTGAAAAGCGCCCTGGATGGTTCGGTCTATGCCACTCCGGAGAATGCGCTGATCTACGTCACCTCCAATCGCCGTCATCTGCTGCCCGAGTACGAATCCGACAACCGGGGCGCCATGATGGTCAATAACGAGGTCCACCATGGCGAGGCAGTGGAGGAGAAGATATCCCTCTCGGGTCGCTTCGGGCTGTGGGTCGGTTTCCATCCCTTCAGTCAGGATCAGTATCTGGAGGTTGTCCGTCAGTGGACCAGCAAGCTATTCGCCAAAATGAATGCCGATCTGGTGTGGGGCGAGGAAGAACGTCAGGCCGCCATTCTCTGGTCCCAGCAAAAAAGCGACTGCAGCGGTCGGATAGCCTACCAGTTTGCCAACCACTGGGTGGGTAAACGCTTGCTGGAGAGGCGCAAGGCATAACGGACCGCGCTAAGGGATTGATATCTGCTTACAGTCTAAAAAATAACTCAGACAGGCCATGGGCAGGCAGCCAGGGCCTTTTTTCACGAAAGGCAGGACAATGTTTCGCATTCCGCATAAGCTGATCATAGTTGCACTAACCGGGGTTTCCCTCATTTCTCTGGCAGTTGTTTCTTCTCGCGCCGATGATCTATTCTCCCGGGCCGCCGCACAATTCAGGGAAAAGGATTACGGCGTTGCCTTTGCTACTGCCTTGAAGACGGCTGAATCGCCCCAGCGAAGCTTCCTGCTCGGGGTTGCGGCGTTGCGTTCGGGCAAGACGGCCGAGGCTGTTGCGCTTCTGGCTGAGGCCGAGCAGAGGTTGCCGCTTTTGGGCGACTATGCTGCTCTGTATCAGGCCGAGGCCTTGTTGAAGCTCAAAAAATATACGGAGGCCGCCGCCAAGGCCGCCTCTATCCCTAAAACCTATCCTGCCTCGCTATTGATTCGCCGTTCCGAGAAGCTTTTTGCAGACACTTTTATCGAGGCCGACGATTACAAGGGAGCCCTCAAGGTTTTTCAATCCTTTGTCGATAAGCACCCCTCCGGTAGTGATTCCGTGGATGCTCTTTACCAAATGGCCCGCAGTCGTGAAGAAACAGGGGATAAAGACGGTGCTGCCCAGGTTTATCGCAGCATCTGGCTGAACAACCCGGTTGCTGCTCAAGCAGATATGGCCCTGGATCGGCTCAAAGCGCTGGAAAAAACTGGTGTAAGTTTAGTGGCCTACACGCCTGAAGAGCTACTGCGGCGTGCCTCGGCATTGTATGTCCAGAACAAGTTTGCCCGCTCACTGCAAACATTGCAGTCTATCCCGCTGGAGGGTCAGTCGCCTGCTTTTATCGCCAGGGTCGATCTTCGGCTGGGAATGGCCCAGCTTCGTCTAAAAAAGTATAAACAAGCACAGAAGTGCCTCACAAAGGCTGCTGCCTGTAATATTGCCGGGATAAATTCAGAGGGCCGTTTTTGGCTGGCCAAGTCGCTTGAGCGCCAGGACCAGAATGAGCGGGCTTTTACGCTCTACATGGAGCTGGCCGGCGAGGGTAAAAAACAGGAGTTCAGCGACGATGCCCTGATGGAGGCCGCTGGATTGCGCAAGGGGTTGGGAAATTACCTTGAGGCTGCACGCCTGTATGATCAACTCATAAAGGGTTTTCCAGACTCCAAGTTTTTTTCCCGGGCAAGCTGGGATACGGCCTGGTGTCGTTATCTGGCCGGTGAATTTCTGGTAGCAGCCGAGTCTTTCAAGGTGTTGCTGAAGGATGAGGAAGTGCGGGAGAAGGGCCTCTATTGGCTGTCACGGTCGTTGGAGAATGCCGGTATTGCTGGCGAGGCTGCCACTTATTACCGTACTCTCCTGGACGAGTATCCGTCCGGATTTTATTCAGCCTGGTGCCGTGAGCAGAAGGGGTTTAAGGATGTACGGGAAGGCCTGGGTCAGCGTAATGTACAGCAGGAGCTGCCGTTGCCAGCCGGATTCGATAAACCACGCCTGCTGGCTTCATTGGGGCTGCTTTCGGAGGCGCGCACCGAGATCTCGGCCGTCCGCAAGAAGCTGGGTGACAAAAAAAACATGATCCCGGGGCTGGCCCGGTTGTATCTGGAAATGGGAGATTACAGTTCTGCCATTGCCCTGTTCCTGCAAAACCGTCCTGTGAAATGGGATAAGGCCAGCCTGCCGCTATGGACAGCTGGTTATCCCCTGACCTATACGGAACCGGTCGGTCAGCATGCATCAGCCAATACCCTCTCCGAAGCGCTGATCTATGCGCTGATCCGCGCCGAGAGCAGTTTTTCGCCTGCCGTCAAATCCCACGCCGGAGCCATTGGCCTGATGCAGCTTATGCCGAACACCGCCAAGGCTACTGCCCGTGAAAAAGGGGAGTTCAACCCGCAACGACTTACCACCCCGGAGTTCAATATCAAGTTGGGTACCAAGCATTTCCGGGATCTGTTGAATGGTTACGATGGTGATACGGTCTATGCGCTGGCGGCCTACAATGCCGGTTCCACCGCGGTTGAGCGCTGGAAGAAGAATCTGAAGGGACTCAAGAAGGACGAGTTTATCGAGAGTATCCCCTATCAGGAGACGCGGGATTACGTCAAGAAGGTCTATGCTTCGGCAGCCACCTATCGCCAGTTGTACGGGTTGAGATAGATTCAGTTCGAGGCAGGTTAGCATGAAAAGCAATTGAAACACGGAGCTACGGCGAAATAATTGGCCTGCAATTCTAGCCATTCCCCCCTCTTACCCCAAAGCAACGTCAAGGATCATCATCACCGAAAAACCGGCCATGGTAGCCATGGTTACCAGATCTATGTTTGCCGGGATCCGCTGGGATTCCGGGATTAGTTCCACTACAACGACAAAGATCATCGCTCCGGCAGCAAAGCAAAGCGCATACGGCAGGATACTACGCATCTGCAGAACAAACAATGCCCCGAGAACCCCGGCAACCGGCTCAACTATCCCGGAGGCCTGCCCAAAAAAGAAGCTTTTCCTTTTCCCCATCCCTTCTCTTCTCAACGGCATCGATACTGCTGTTCCTTCCGGGAAATTCTGAAGTCCGATTCCGATTGCCAGCGCAATCGCGCCGCCGAGAGTTGCGGATGGAAGGCCTGCGGCCACCGCCCCAAAGGCGACGCCGACCGCAAGGCCTTCAGGAATGTTGTGCAGGGTGATCGCAAGAACCAGCAGTGTGCTGCGCTGCCAGGAGGTCTTGATCCCTTCGCTCTGATCGACAGCCAGACCCGGATGCAGGTGCGGCAGCAACCGGTCGGTCAGTCGCATGAAAATGCCGCCGCCCATGAATCCGATCACAGCGGTCTGCCAAGGGGTTTGGCCCATCTGTTGGGCCATCTCGATACCCGGTGCGAGCAAAGACCAGAAGCTTGCGGCAATCATGACGCCGGCAGCGAAACCTAGCATTGAATCCATGAGTCTTTGGTTGACCGTCTTTGTTAAGAAAACAAGCGCAGCCCCCGCCGCGGTGACCCCCCAGGTGAAAAAAGTGGCAATCAGAACCTGTGAAATTGGGCTGTAGCTTTGAAAAAAATCGATCATAGTC
>MHXL01000044.1:0-2823 GCA_001824455.1 Desulfuromonadaceae bacterium GWB2_53_15 | reverse complement strand
CGCTGAATGAGAGATTCACACTCCAGCACTGGTGCCGGTACTCGGCGGAGTAGGTTGATTCCAGGAAATCCTGGCGGTCAAATGAATAGCGGGTAGTGTAGCCGAATGTCCAGGGTTTTACCATTTTGGTGGTCAGGCGTGCCTCCATGTACTCCACCTCGTTGCGTGCCATGCGGTAACTGGCAGCGGCAGTGGAACCGCGCTTGTCGTCGAACTCAACCCCTGGGGCTACACTGGAGAGCTGCCGGTCGTAGACATTGTACCGTGCGTCCATGGTCAGTCTGAGTTTGGGATGCAGCCAGGTGTCCGACTCCAGAATGACATCCGTCAAGTGCCGGTTGGCGTCGACCAGGGTCAGCAGGTCGCGTCTTGTTCCCTCAAGGCTGTAGCCCTGCATGAGTTTAAGTCGCATCAGATCACGATATTCGATAGTTTCCCCGTTTTGAAACTTTCCACCCAGATGATTGGTCAGTGAGTAATAGACAATGTTTTGAAAGACCAAGCGATCGTTATGGTCGTAAAGTGGAAGACGCGCCTGGTCCCGCTCCGGTGTGTAGCTGTAGCTGATCTCCGGTACTACTTCATGACGCAGCTTTTTAGTGTATTCCCCATCAATGCTAAAAACCCTGCTGAAGGAGGATGAAAGCCTGGCGCCAAGTTCAGGCAGAAGATCGCCATCGCTTCCCTTGATAGTGCTGTTTAAAGGTATCAGGTCAGTGGTATAGGCGCGCAGGTGGGTGCCAAAAAATGCGGAGGCGTGTAGATAGTCGGGTAACTTCGTCATCAGGGTCAGACGTGGGAAGGCGTGCAGGCGTTGACCGCTGGGGCCGGCTTCCCGGTAAAAGTTGGTGGCGCTGGTATCCAGGTCGAAATAAAGCGGGGTGGCTCCAATCTGTTGCCGGACTGCGGCCAGTCCGATCTCGGGCAGTGTTTGCAGGGTGTGGCGGTTGTCAACGGCATAAAAATCGTCAATGTAACGAGCATTGACTGTCAGGGCGTAGTGTTGCCAGGTTTTCAGGAAGTTGGCTGTGGAGTCGTTGGATTGGCGGTTATAGTCTCCGCTCTTCTCGCCAAAGTCGCTTAAAAAGCTCCGATCGGTGGTCAGGTTGATCGATGTGCGCAGATTCATGTCGGAAGCGAAGATCTCCTTGTGGTTCTGGGCAAGCTGACCGCGCCACCGCTCGCCAAGCAGGTCGTAGATCAGGTAATTGCCGATAGAGCCTTCGCTGCCGCGCTTGCGTGCATAGCGATACTCTGCTCCAAGGCCGATACCGCGCTTGCTCTGGAAATCAAGATCGAAGAGCGCATCCTGATTTGGAGCTATGACCCAGTAAACCGGAATGTCAACCTGTGCACCGCGCGTGTTGGAGTAGCCGAACCTGGGGAAGAGGATGCCTGACTTGCGGTCCCGCACGACGGGAAAGGCGATCCAGGGAAGGTACATTGCCGGTTTGTTCTTGATATAGAATATAACGTTCCTGCCAATTGCATAGCCCAAGAGATTGACCTTCAATTTCTCGGCTCCGAACTTCCAGCTCGGGTTGGGCAGTTCGCAAGTGGTCAGTTCGGTCTTGTGCAACAGCAATTTGCTTTCGTCCTCGCGGATGATCTTTTCACCGCTGAAGGTGATGTTCCCTTTGCGCACTTTGAGAGTGCCCTGATCCAGTTCTACCCTGCCTGTTGCAACATCAATGGTTAATTTCTCGCCCCGCAGGATGTCTTCACCCTTGGTCATGACGATGCCCCCCGTGGCGATCATTATCCCGGTAGAGCGGTTATATGAGGCCTGTTTGGCGTTGAGAACCATCCCCTCCGATTCTATGATTACGTTGCCACTGGCGTTGAAGATGTCATTAGCTTGGTCGTGATCCATGTTGTCGGCCTTGATGGCGATCCCCTCGCCAGCCGGCAGATTGGCGGCAGCATGGCAGACGGCAACCGGCGTCATGGCAAGACAAATAAGCAGTATCAGCTGGCGGATCAGTTTCATCGGTAACTTGCTAACCCCGTATCCCTTTGTAGTGTGTGTCAGCAAGCCATGCCTTTGCTTCCCCGACAGTAAATAGCGAGCCGCATACCAGTATCAGATCATCTTTTGCGGCATCAAGCCGCGCCGCTGTGATTCCATTAGCGACGCTACCGCAGGCAATGCTATCTATCCCGCAATCGCTGAGAATGTCGGCCAGGGATGCGTCTTCAAGGGCGCGCTCGACCGCCGGTGTGACCGCGTAAGCCCGGTGCACCTTGTCCGCTAACGGTGCGAATAATTGGCCGGCATCCTTGTCGCCCATAACCCCTGTTACCATCAGAAGCCGCCGGTAGTGGTAGTCGCCCAGCGCTGCTGCCAAGGCAGCGGCGCCGGCCGGGTTGTGGGCTCCATCCAGCAGGATAGGCGGCTGGCCGGAAACCAGTTCCATGCGGCCGGCCCAACACGCGTTGTTTATTCCTGTAGTTAGGGCGCTGCTGCCTATAGCTAGACCATTGTTATCCAGAACTTCCGCTGCGGCCAGGGCCAGAGCTGCGTTTTCGGCCTGATAGCGCCCGGGGATACCGGGTTTGAGTCTGGAAATTGTAGCAGAAAGACCGCGATACGCAAGTGAGTCGTCTTTGTCCCAGGTCGCGGAAAAGTTCAGCCCGGCACAGCGCAAGAGATTGTTTCCGCGGTCAGCGTATTCTCTGATCACCGTAAATACTTCGGGTGTCTGGAGTGCCGTAACCAGTGGTGTTCCCGGCTCTGCTATTCCGGTTTTTTCAACAGCGATCTCAGTCAGGGTTGTCCCCAGGTAATCACTGTGATCGAGAGAGATGGGGGTGATTACCGTC
>MHXL01000043.1:14901-17904 GCA_001824455.1 Desulfuromonadaceae bacterium GWB2_53_15 | reverse complement strand
CAGTCCATGCACACCACTGGCCAATAGTGTCTTTAATATAACCAGAACGGCCAGCATTAATGGTGTAATAGCCGGGAGTAGCAGATACTTCAAGCGCTGTTTCAGGTCTGTGCGAAAAAACATGAATTCGTAGAGCAGGACTATAAATGGAAAGGTGAAGGCAATTTCCTTGGTTCTTGACGCTAATATAAAACAGATCAGGGATGTTGCCAGCCATCCCCATAACTTGATGTGCGGCGATGGTTGCTTGTCGGCAACCCGTCTCGCCAAGGCATAGCACAGGATTCCGGCCAGATAGAATAAGGTGCATAAAGAAGTGAATCGTTGAACGACATACGTTACTGCCTGGGTCTGTACCGGATGGGCGGCAAACAGCATGGCTGGAAAAAAAGCGATCAGCGCCGGGTAAAGCCACTGCCGGTGATTGTTTTTACTGTCTTCATGATTGCGATACTTATTTGCCGTTGTTAGCACGAGCCCATACACCAGTAAAGCATTTGCGAGGTGGATCGCTATGTTGAATAAGTGATAGCCGAATACGTTAAGGCCGCCAAGCCGGTAGTTTATAAGGAAACTGAGATAGCCGACCCCTCTTCTTGAGTGCAGGAAAAAGCCGTAGTCACCGCTGGCTGAAAAACTGCTGATGGCATTGTTGAGATTTATATTATCGATATCATCAAAGATGAAACTGTTATAAAAGGTGTTGGAGTAGGCGAGCAGGCACACGAATACGATCAGCAGACAGTGGACGAAAACTCCCTTTGACGATTTTCCGGCAATTAAATCCCACAGTTTTTTAGAAGACCAGATCTGGTTCATATTTTCTGCTTGTCCCCTGGCGCTCGAATGCTGTTACAGTCCCTTGCGGCAAATGGTTATAAATTCGTTGTACGTGAAGATATGGCCGAACATACGCGGTAATGGAAACGAATACTGCCGTACGATTATAAGGTTTGCCGCAGAGGCAATTGTGGTTTGAGCGGAAAAATCCGTGAATTCCACATGGGTGTGGTCTGAGCGGTATCCACGCTCTTGTGGAGTTATCAGTATTACTTGTCCATTGCTACGGAGATATGGCAGATACTCATTGAGCAGAGCGACAGCGTCCTGTCTGGTCATGTGCTCGACAATATGAGACAAGATGATCGAATCGAACGCTTCTGCCCTTGCGTAGGCGCTTTGGCTAAACTCTTCAGGTGTGAAAGCTGTCAATCCACGTGATCTGGCGTGTTCGATAGAATGTAGATTGTGGTCAATGCCGACACCCGCTGCGCTGCCGCCAAGGTTGATCAGATTCCTCCCGAGACCGCAGCCGATATCCAGCACAAAGCCAGGTTTTAATGACTTCAGATGCTTTCTGTATGGGCGCTGAACATCGAGAACTTTTTTCCAGCGCGGCTCTAGTTTGACGAGGCGTTCTGTGTACTGAGCGTTTTTGGTGTCAGGATCCAGCTTGCCGTATGCTTTTAGAAGTCTGTCAGACATGACGTCCAGGTTATATTCGCGCAAAAAAAGATCCGTACCCCGTTCTCCCATTTGTCTGGCCTGCTCGGGATGCTGTTTAAGATGGAGAATTGCTTGGATGAGCTCTTCCTTGCTGCCATAAGGAACTGCCAAACCATTGCCTAAGGTCATCATTCTCTGTTCGGCAATGGTTCCTTCACCGACGATTACAGGTTTCCCGAGAGCCATTCCCTCAAAAAACTTGTTGGGACTTGCCCATCTGTGGGCGGCATCGTTTTTATCATAAACGATTGCCAGCACGTCAAAGCCGCTTTCCAGTTCCAGCAATCTTTCGTATGTCACCCAGGGGATGAAGGTTACATTCTCAAAGCGCTCGGACTGCTCTTGTACCTTCGTTTCAAGCTTTCCGAACCCTCCGACAACCAGGGTCACGCCCTCTTCTTTCAGCTCGCTAACCGCTTCGATCAAGGTAAAGAGATTTCTCCCCTCATTCAGGGAGCCGATATAGCCCACTACAAAATTACCAATACGTTCTCCGGCAGCATGGGGCAGTTGCAATGGCATCACGTTTGCGAATTCGACCACCTGCTTTGGCTGGGCCCCCTTGTGCTGCGGCATTCTGAGCATGTCGGTGATGACGAACAGGTCGGAGTGGGTGATAACGAAATTCTCGATCCCCATGGCAAGCCGTGCGAGGAAGCGGGGCCAATTCTTCGGCAGGGCGGCGTAGTAGGGGTCTATGCACTGGTAGACGAATTTCCTTCGTTTAAGCAGGGCAGCTATGAATCCTGCAATCCCAGTGTCCAGGTCGATGGCATGGATGCGGTCAATCCGCGCGGACAGGAGTTGCCACAACAGCCAAAGGTTGAAAAGTGGAATCTTCAGGAACGTCGTCAGATCGTGGTAGCCGGCATATGTCTTACAAAGCCGGTAAGTTATGTTAGGGTGAATAATGGGCGGCCGAAAATCCCCTTGCCGATCCCAGAGGAAGCAGATCACCCGGTATTCTCCGGCCAGCGACCTGACACTCCGCAGATAAGTAGCGTCTTTCGGATATCCCCTCAGCAAGGCGACCGTTTTCATGTCTCTTCATACTCTTTTGCAATAATATTCTTCGTGTATGTGGTCCGTGCCCAGGATAGTACTCGATTACCGAAGACCAGGCCAATTGCCTTTTCCAGGGCCAGCAAAAAACAGCTTTTGGCGAACAGGATCAGAAACCCAGCATGGGACAGACTCAGCAGGCCGAAATGTTTCCTGTTGATCTTCCTTATCTCGCTCATGGTCGCGTACAGGTTGCTGCCGCTCAGGCCGGTGTTGCGGTAGTTTACCAGGAATGTATCCGTGTATGAGAAGGATATGTCGCCCTCCACGGCCCTGAGCACGAAATCGTAGTCAGCTACAATGCGATAAGCGGTGTCGTACGCTCCTATGGAGTTATGCACGGTATGGCGGACAAACATGGCCTGGTGGGGAAAACCCATGCCGCGCCAGAAACGGGTATGCCCGTATGATTTGTAGCGCAGCCCCATGTCATCC
>MHXL01000043.1:14757-14891 GCA_001824455.1 Desulfuromonadaceae bacterium GWB2_53_15 | reverse complement strand
CGCTGCAGCCACGGTCTGCAGTGCCTGGGACTCGTAATAGTCATCGGCATTGAGCAGGCCGATCAACTCACCCTTAGCCAAGGCGATCCCCTTGTTCATTGCATCGTAAATGCCGTTGTCCGGTTCACTGACCC
>MHXL01000043.1:0-14697 GCA_001824455.1 Desulfuromonadaceae bacterium GWB2_53_15 | reverse complement strand
CGTCAATTACGATATATTCAAGGCGGGAGTAATCCTGATTGATCACGCTCTGAATGGCCTGTTCCATATAACGGCCACCATTCAACACAACAGTGATTATTGTTATAAGGGGGAAATCAGGGGATGGTGATTTCAACGATCCCATGCGTCTCAAACCCCCCTCTTTTTTTCCGTCATCCATGAAATGCCTATGTGCGGAATTCCGCTTGTCGATCTACTTCCCAGCTGGTGTGCATACTTTCTGAGCGTACTGAAATAGCTGTTTAACCGGTGGTGCGGTTGTAGTCGAGGAGTTCAAGAAATGAGAGGTGGAAGCGTTTAATCAGGCGCATCATTTCAAAAGAACTTATTCTTTTTGCCCTGTAGATCCTGCGTCGTTTTTGCCATTGCCCTGGCAGGCCGATCAGAGCGTCTCGTGTTGCCTTTGCCAGTGCAAACAGACACTCTGTTGGTGATGCTGTGGAACGGAATTCAGCCCCGCTTCCTCTGCCGGTAAGAACTACAAAAAACTGCAATGCATACCGAACGCATGTCCAAAATGGCAGAAGGGCAAGCAGTGGCAGGGGAAAATTCTTGATCGCTACCCAGTAGTGGTTGCGTTCAACAAGATAAAGTTTGAGAGGGGAAAACACACCTCCGGTCCCGGAATACTTATGGTGCACGACAGCGCCAGTGGCGATGAGTGTTCTCCAGCCCGCCAGCCGGCCACGCAGGCCCAGATCGGTATCTTCGGCATAGGCAAAAAAATCATCGTCGAAAAAACCGGTTTCGTCCAGCATGGCGCGCCTGTAGAGTGCCGCGCAGCCGCTGGGATAGAGACCTTCTACCACCGGATTCAGGCCGAGTTTCGCAACACTTTGTGATCTGTATGCTCCGCGTGACATGCCGTCCCGGCAGATCCGCCCGCCGATGGTGTCTACGATATCCCTGTCGCCATAAGCACAGGTGCGGCATCCTACCATTCCGACCTCGGGATTTTCCTCTGCGACAGCAACCATTCGGGCCAGCCAGTCCGGTTCTGCACGGGTGTCATTGTTGAGGACGACAATATATTCTCCGTTGGCTTGTTCGAATCCCTTGTTGTTGCCTGTCGCAAAGCCGGTATTCGTTGCCAGCCTGATGAGCCGGATCGTGGGATAGCGCGTCATTATCAGTTCAGGAGAACCGTCAGTCGATGCGTTGTCAACAATAATGGTCTCGAAGTTATTGTACGTCTGAGCGGCAAGGCTTTGCAGACATTCCGGTAAATGGTGTGCGCCGTTCCAGTTGACGATAATAATTGAAACCAGAGGATCTTGTGTGCGAATGTCAGGAGTCACATTTCACCCATGACAGCCCGGTAGACCTCGACCAGTGAGCTTCCGCGCGCTTTCCACGAGTGTTCACGAACCGCTTTCTCACGTACGCGCTTTGATGATGAACGTCTTGTTTCATGGTCTCGCAGCAGGGTGACTATTTTGGCTGTCATGTCTGGAGCATCTCCATAACGGGCATAGATGCCGGTGTCTCCAAGAACCTCGCGATTTACCGGAGTGTCGAAAACCACCGTGGGCAGGCCGCAAGCCATGTAATTGAAAAGCTTGCCGTTAGCCTCGGTAAGTGAAAGCTTGGGTGATACGGCGATATCGGCCGCGGACAGAAGCAAGGGAGCGGCAGCGTAATCGATCTTGCCGGTAAATGTGATCATATCGCTGATTCCTAGAGTGATTGCCGCGGATCTGTATCTCTCGCAGGGAAAACCCATGATTAGAAAATGTACCTTAATCTGCTCGGCTTTCAGCAGGGCAATGCAATCCAGAAGCAAATCCGTACCCTGATATCGGCTCAAAACCCCTAGATAGGCCACAACGGGAATATCCGCGGGAATACCTAGTTGCTTACGGCCTTCATGCTGGGGGAAGGGGCGGAAGATATCCGTATCAACGCCGTCGATAATCGGAATAACCCGCTCCGACGGAATGCCCCACTTTGTGATCAGTTCAGAAGCTCCCGCACCGGAACTGGTGACGATTCTGTCGGCAAAATTGTGAATCATCCGCTCCAGGCGTCTGAAGATCCGCGCCATCAGCGATGATGCGGAGAAAAAACCATGGTCGATGCACTCACCGCTCAGGCTCCCTTGGTAATCCAAAATCAAAGGTGCTCCGCAAAACTTCTTCAGAATATAACCGATGAAGGCGCCTTCGTGGAGATGGGAGTGAATAATGTGTGGCCGGAACATGAAACCCTGTTGCATGACCTTATACAGCAGCAGCGCATCAAGATAAAGTTTGTGCCAGGAGGGGCCCGCTTCAAGTTTGGTATACCAAGGGATTGTGGGAATACGGATGACTGGTATGCCGGGGATGTTCCGTCCAAGATGATAGGTGACAATGCGAACATCATGACCTGCCATACGGAGAGAGCGGGCCTCCTCATAAATTCTGACGTGACAGCCCCGGTCAGCGAAATAAGGGGTTGGTGCCACCATCAGAATTTTCAGAGCCGCTGTATCAGGCAAGATTAATCCTGTCTTTTACTACATAGATCGGTTTACCTTGAGA
This sequence comes from Desulfuromonadaceae bacterium GWB2_53_15, assembly GCA_001824455.1. Classification (GTDB taxonomy): domain Bacteria; phylum Desulfobacterota; class Desulfuromonadia; order Geobacterales; family Pseudopelobacteraceae; genus JACPFJ01. The sequence goes on along the minus strand of MHXL01000043.1, from coordinate 12,154 downwards.
TTCAAAGTAGGTGCGGGCATTCAGTTCGCCCAAAAGGCCCATGACAATGAACTGCACCCCCATAAACAAAAGAAAACCAGTCAGGATCAGCAGTGGGTTGCGATTCATGCTCAAATGTTCAAAAACTTTCATGTATATGGTCATGGCAGCGCTGCATAATCCAGCCATTAGCGTGTAGACGCCCCATTTTCCGAACAGTTGAATCGGTTTGGTGGAGTATGACAGCAAAAACTTGACGGTCATGAGATCCAGTATGACCCGCAATGTCCGCGAAATCCCGTATTTACTGGTTCCGTGCAGGCGCGGATAGTGATTGACGGGAAGTTCGGCAACCTTGGCACCAACTTGCGAGGCCAGGGCCGGAACAAAACGGTGCATCTCGCCATACAGGTTGATTCCGTCCAGAACCTCACGTCGGTATGCCTTGAGAGTGCAGCCATAGTCATGAAGATGTACACCCGTAAAGAACGAGATCAACGCATTGGCCAGCATGGAAGGGATCTTGCGGGTAATAATGGTATCCTTGCGCGATTTTCGCCATCCGGAAACAACGTCATAGCCCTCATGGAGTTTTGCTATCAAGCGGGGAATGTCAGTAGGGTCGTTTTGCAGATCTCCATCCATGGGGATGATGATGTTGCCTGATGCCGCATCAAAACCCGCTGACATGGCTGCTGTCTGGCCGAAATTTCTACGAAACCGGATGACTTTCAGACGGTTGTCTTGCGCTGCGATGCGCTGGAGCGCGCCATAGGAACCATCGGTTGAGCCATCATCCACCATGATAATCTCGTAATCAGTATCAATGGAGTCCAGTGCATTGGTAATGGCCAGGTAGAGTTCCTGGATATTGTCCTGCTCGTTAAATATCGGTACGACAATGCTGAAATTCACATCAAACCCCAAGAGTAGGCGAAATACGTTATCCGCATAAATTCATAGTACTATAGCGAAAAATTGGAAAATCGTCTGTATAAATTTACGGAACTGTGTCCGTTGGTTGCTCAAATTCCCTGACTCGTCTGATTGTCACACCAGAACCTGTTTTTGCCACAGGTTTTCCTTTTACAAAACCGTACAGTAGGCCGGCTCCATTGGCACAATGCATGAGTGGGTACAGTCCAAATAAAAAGAGGGTTTCCGGTCTGCCAGTTTTGAGCAGGGTCACAATAGTGAAGACGATATCCAGCGCGATATATGAGACTAAAGGAAGTTTCCACAGCATGTTGGCAGGGAGCAGCGGAAGTAATGCTACGTAGATTAATAATATCAGAGGCATGAAGCTCATAAATGAGCAAGACCGGGCGATGATGGTCTGTTGGGCACGTCCACGACCGTAGGAAAACATCTGTCGCACAAAGGCCGCCAGCGTTGTGCGCTGGCTTCTCATTACCGCCATGCTGGGAACATGCACAAGGTTGTGCCCTAACGAAATGATTCGGTCCAGAAGCTCGTTCTCTTCATTGGGGTACAGGCGTTCGTCAAAACCACCAGCAGCAAGGAATAGATCACGACGTATTGCCATATTGCAAAGGATCAACTCCCGTTCGGTTGTGATTCGGGACCGACCTGCGGCACGGTAGCGATTGCGCATGGCGCCGGATCCGAAAGAGGTTGTTAGTGCATACGCGAATATATGCTGGAGGCGTGAGTCGCTGTCAGGTGTCAGGGATGGACCGCCCACAACAGCAACAGATAAATCACCAAAGGCTTGTGCACACTGTGTCATGCAGTCAGGAACAACACAGGAATCATCATCAAGAAAATACAGGATGTCTCCCCGGGCCTGTTCGGCGGCCAGGTTGCGTTGGCGACTTGGGCTTGTCCCTTCAGCAATTAGTATCTCGTACGGATACACCTGTCCCTTGAGCTGCATTAATGCATACAGCGCTTTGGTGGTGCCACCTGGTTTTACCGGTATGATGAGCGAAAAAGTTAGCATAATACTTTACATAAACAAAAAAACCGGGTTTCTCCCGGTTAAATAAAATTGCATACCACTTATTTCTAGAAGGTTTTTCTGAAGTTTGCAGTAAATCTCTTTTCAATGCGGCCGTCTGATCGAGCAGTCCCATAAGCATAATCAAGGCTAGCCTGAAAAAGTCTGAAGTTCAGGCCCAGCGAGGCATAATATGTCAGCGTATAGTCGCTGAAGGTGCTAAAGAAGGAATATTTGGAACCGGCCGCCAATATCAATTGCCTGAGTGGGTAGTATCGGGCACCAAGAGACAGAGCACTGGTGCGATTTTTGTTTGAAACAGTCGTAATATTGTTAACTGTGGTTGTGGTGCGGCCCTCAGTATGTTCAAAGGTTTCGTGGATTTCGAAGAGCTTGCGCGTGACGCCATTGGTTCTGTAGTAATTGTAATTGAGGGTTTGACTCATGCTTAGATTGTCAGATTCGTCTAAATCGCTAAGGCCCTTGTAGTATGAGATGCGTATAGAGGAATCCAGGTTCCTGTTAAAAGTGTATTGTGCGCTGTTTTCACTGATAAGAGAGTAGCTATTAGTCTCCGGTTCCGTGTTGTCAATGGTGAAAGTATTGTTGGTGGTTAGTTTGAAATTCGTACCGCTGTAATCTGCGCGATGAACAACATTGGTTTTATAACTGCGGGCGTCATTTTGGGGGATGTAGATATCTTCATTGATAGACAAGCTGGTATTCAAGCGTGGCAGGGGGTTCCAGCTGATTGAAAAGTCTGTTATGGACTGGAAGGTTGAGCCATTACCTTCATATGAGTTGTTGCGGGGGTTGGCATATTGCTGTATTCCGATGTTGGCGCCTTCTACAGTACTGCTGACATATTGTGATGTACCACTTGTAATGCGGTTTGTCTGACGTAACGACATGCGTGTCAGGTTCGTGGGAGAGTAGGTTGTATAAGCGCTGATGTTCTGGTCAAGAAAGTTGCTTGAACTGGAATTTGTGTCACTTAAGTAGTTTCGTATGTTGTAGGTGGCTCCAAGGCCGACGTTGCGTGAAAACCGGGCGGTGCTGGTGGTCTCGACCGCACCTGAAATTATAAAGAGTTCAGATATGTTTGTGGATGCCTTCTCTATGTCGAGCTGCTGGCTCAAGGTAAATGGAGATCTCTTGAAAGTATCTATTCGGTACCCTCCGGAAATATCGGTGAACTGGTTGTTCTGGTTGTCATGGTTTTCGTTGTAGGAAAATCGGGTGCTCCAAGAGGTGTCGGCATTCAGTGAGCCATTAACGTAAACCGGAACGGTTGTGCGATAGGTTATTCTGCCATTTTCCTCTTTATTGCGGTTGAAATTGTTGAACGATCTGGCTTCCCATGCTGACCGTCGGGCATAGCCGAATAGATTCAAGTCAAATTCATCATAATTATCGGCAGTTGTAGCATTCATTCTCTTGGTAAGCTGCCCATCGGCCGATACCATCAACCAGTTGGAGAAATCAATCCAGCGTCTTTGCATATTGTGGTCAATCGTACCCAACTGTACCTGGCTTTCCTTGTAGTTGTTGTCTGAATTTATATAATCCTCATACGACAGAAGGCGATAATGGAACCAGTTGTCCTTTTTGTTCAGGCTCACAAAGGCCAGCCTGCTGAAGCGGTTATCTACCGGAAATGATGCATTGCGGTCGCGATTGATACTGTCGCGATAATCAAGCATCAGCATGGGGAAGTGGCGCAGAAGCTCGTTGTAACCGTTTGTCATGCCGTTTTTTACACCCATTACCAGGGTAGCGCCACTATCGATGTGTATGCCGTTCATGATGCCTGTGGCAAGTTGGGGGGAGCCAAGCAGGGAGTTGCCCCGACCCTGTAAAGACCCAAGCAGGTTTGAAGAGTCCTGGGAAAATGCGTTTCGGTTCATATCCCTGCTGTAAGCAGTTAAGCGTAGCGGTATTTCTTTTGGATCTATAACAACTTCACCTTGGTAGATGATATGACCACGGCTGGCGGATGGACTGTCGGAACCTGTAGTAGAGCTGATTTTTGTGTCAAATGTGCTCCAGTCGTAGCCAAGCGAGAGGTTGTATTTCCCCAGACGACCATCAATGATTTTGCCTTGGTCATGATATAGTAGAGAATAACGCTGGGTGAGCGAGTGTGCAGACAGATGGCTGCCGGTATTATCCTTGGCATCATAATTGACATAGGCAAGCTCTGCTTCAGCGCTGAGTTTGCCAAGAGCATCGGCTGGATATAGCCCGCAGAACGCAAAAATAAACAGTGCGCTTGCTACCATGATGTTTTTAGAAAAGAAAAGGGTCATTGACTTTATGATGGTGAATTGCCAGGTAATTAGTAATAAATTGAAATAGTTGGCCCGCATAAAACATGCAATAATTAGGCCACATAGCCAGCGCAGATACGTTGTGCGCTCTTGACTGCAAATGCCGTGCAGTCACTAAGGAAGAAAGTCGAAGATACAGGCAGTTCCGGTTGCGTTAGCAAGCTGGCTGTAGGAAGAAAACAAACGGTTCGCAGGCAACACGCCTGAACTGTGTCGAATTTGTCGCTTAGGAATGGTGAAAACGGTTATTTGGCGCTATGGGTATTGTCTTTTGGCATTTCAATGAACTTGTTTTCCTGGCAATTGGACCTGGATGGTTTCAATACAACTGCGTTTTTGGCAGGCTTCTAGTGGTGTTCTAAGGGATGCTTATTCAGGTACGCATCCGACAGATATTGAAATACCTGTACACGGCTGTTGAGTTGGTCAACTACATGGATTACGTCATTACTGTCTATGTCAATACTTACTGGTACGGCAAACCCTCCTGGTGCTCGCTTGCCGGTGCTGGAAACCGCATAATAATCTCCGAGTACCAATAAGAGCTCACCAACAGTGTTAAATATGATTATTTTGTGTGACCGCCCATCAATGACATATATGTTGTCATCCGAATCCACTGCAAGGGATTTAATCAACTGAAAATCTCCTGTTCCATCACCGCGTTTGCCGAATGATCGCCGGAACACTCCATTTTCATCAAATGCCTGGACCCGTGCATTAAATGTGTCGGCAACGAGAATTTCTCCCTTTGAGTTGATTGCTACGGCAACCGGAAGGTTGAAGCTGCCGTTGGTTTCACCAGATCCTCCAAAGGAAAACAGCAAATTGCCGTTCAGGTCGAGAACATGAACCTTGTTGGCGGCTCCATCGGTTACGAAGAGTTGCTTTTTCTTCTTGTTGATTGCCAAACCAACCGGTTTTTTTGCAATTTTGTCTATATTGAAAGTTTTTAGCATCCGTTCATTCTGGTCGAATACAAAAATGTTGTTAAAGCGCCGTTCCAGAAGATACAGATTGTCGTCCTGGTCCAGGGCCAAGCCGAGCGGGTACACAATCGGAGGGCTGTCTGCACCAGGGTGTAGAAAGCGTACCTCTCTTTGCTTCACATCGAAAACAAACACGGAAGCCGCCCCAATGTCAGATACATAAAACTTATTGTGCGTGACGTCTGATTTTACCTCGATCGGTTTTAAGAGGGAAATCGGCGCGTCATCCCCGAGAATGGCAGCTTTAAACCGCTGCAAATCAGTTTTATCCATGTCGAGTTGGCTGCTGTAGGAGCGGAGCCATTCAATGCGTGGACGATCCGGTAGGGGTGGCCAAAAATAGCGCTCGTTTGTTGGCGCGGGCTTCATGGCGCATCCCGAGCAGAGGAGGAATAGCATTGCAATGAGGGTGTAGAGGCGTAAATTATGCATTTGGAGATATCCTGTAACTTAAAAGCTGGACTCTAATAAAGATCAGGCACTAAGCAGACGAAATTTGGAACACGAAGATCAAGGATTGTATCCCAGAATATGCAAGAAAGTTACGTTTATATCATGATCATACCCATTGTACATAAAAAAAGGGCGGAAGAATCCGCCCTTTTTAAGGAAATATTTACCTGCTAGGACTACTTAGCGTGACATGCCAGGCAAAGCGTGCTGCCGGAATTTGTGGTACGCAGGAACGGCGTATAGGTGTTGTCATGCACTGCGTGGCATGAAGAGCACTCCATGCTGTCTGTAACAGTATTATTATTTGCATTGAAGAAAACAGTCTTTTCGCCAAAAGCGGTTTTAACTGCTGAAGCTGCGTTCAGCCCGCCTAAATCCTGGGTTACAGCCGTGCCGTAACTGAAGCCGACCGGGTGGTCATTGGTCAGGTTGTTGCCCAGATTTGCGCTGCTGGTGGCCCAGGAAGCACCTGCTACATTTATAGCAGCACCATCACTGGTGAATGCGCGTTTGTTTACACGGCTACCAAGTTCACCGAGAGTGGCGTCGTGGCAGTTCATACAGAACAGAGACTGGCTGTCTTCAAAAAGCTTGGCATCACCTGCAACGGTGGTGAGGGACTTGCTGGAGGTATAAAGCCTGAAATCAGCGGCGGCCCTTCCAGCGCTACGGTTCCAAAGCGGTACGCTCTGCACGGCATTGTGTGGGGTGTGGCAGAAAACACAGATTTGGTCCGAGTTGGTGGCTTTAACTGATGCAGAACTGCCTGAGCTGAGGTCGTGCTTGGTGTTTTTGATTCCGGCAAAAGAAGTGCCGACGGTAATTGCGAGAAGTGCGGCTGTCAGTAGAATCTTTTTCATTTTTTTCCCTTTCTTGATCTGGATTAGTGATTGTTGAAAAACTTAAGCCTAGTTAACTGAAATGGTGATGTTTGTATAATTGATGTACCCCCCTCTGATAAATATTTATGTGTTTATGCTGTACTCGAGATTTGTTTAGAAACAAAATTATTTTTAAAGAGAAGCAAAAGGTATGCCTAAATTGTGTGGTACAAAAAACATAATAAAACAAGCTGGTTATGGTTGATTATCCCGTGGCAGCGTCATATAAAAAAAGGTATATGGTTAAATGGCGTGTTGTGTGAGGCTATTTAACGTCCCGGGGCATCGCCGGCAGCGGAAACCGGGAACGATACGAGTCATTCAAATACTGATATACTTGAAATCGTCGGTTCAGTTGATCGACAACATAGATACGATCATTCTGGTCAATATATATGCCTTGGGGAAGAAGAAAACCGCCGATGTCCCGTTTTGCTCCTCCAGTCGAGGCAAACGTTCCACCGATGTTAAGCAGGAAATCGCCATTGTTGGAAAAAATAGAAAACTGGTTTAGTTTGCCATCGGTAATGTAGATATGGTCTTCGCTGTCAACCGCAACCCCCTTGATAATGGCAAAATCGCCCGGGCTATCACCACGCCTGCCAAATTTACTCTTGAACTCTCCCTGTGGGGTGAAGCGTTGAATGCGGGCATTGAAAGAATCGGCAACGACGATGGTGCCGTCTTTTTCTACTGAGACACCTTGTGGTTGGTGGAATTCTCCGTCACCGCCTCCTCGCTTACCGAAAGAAAAAAGGAGATTTCCGTTAAGATCGGTCACAACTATCTTGTTCTCTCTGAGATCTGGCAGTATCAGTCGGTTTCTGGTTTTATCAATTGTAAATTTACCTATGTGGGACACATGTTTTGAGAGGTCAAGAACCTTGATTACCCGATTATCCGGACTGACTACATGAACTTTTCTCGAATTGGCATCAGAAACATAGATGTTATCGAGGCCATCTACTGCTACCCCGGTAAGATGCTGCACAACTCCGACAAGTGCTTCTCCGCCCAGTGTAGTGACATCTTGTAGCTTGAAATCAAATATGTAGGTGGTTGCGCTCTCGTTGTCTGTTACAAAAGCTCTTCCTTTGCTGTCTGCAGCTATTGCTATGGGGCGCACAAGACTGATCGAGTCTGCCTCGCCTACAATCATGTTGAATAATGAGGGACCTTCGGTCTTGAGGCCAAGATTGCTGGAGTAGGTCCCGATCCATTCAATTTTTGGTTCTCCAGGAAGTGGCGGCCAAAAGTAACGTTTCGTCTCGGCGGTCGGTGTTGAGGCGCAAGCGCTTAATAAAACTGCGCATATAGCGAAAATGGCACATTTTAACAGGGGACCTCTCATTATAAGCTACCTCTAATTGATTTTATTTGTTGTGACACATCTGGCAGAGACTCAATCTGTCATCAACGTTATTGACAAAGTAATAGCGCACATCACCCGCGTGCGGGTTGTGGCAGGAAATGCAACTCATAGTTTTGCCGGTTCTTTTTTTGGCAGGATCAGGTTTGCCTTTGTAGGGATGACCTTCGCCGGATGTCGTTCTTACGACATGGGTCTGGGTGCGGATATGGCCATGGCACGACAGGCAGAGCTCATTGATTGGCATGATCAACTGGGATTCATTCTGTGAACCGTGTGAATCATGACACGCCTCGCACATCCCCGCCTCAATCGGTCCATGTATGTACTTGCGTTTATTTATCTGAACTGACATGTCTGCATGGCATTCATAACAGAGAGCAGCGCCCTGCTTGGGAACCGCGTGTTTCGGTTTTCCCTCGCTGGCATGGCAATAAGCGCACGAATAGGTGCCGGCCGGGCCATGCACATATTTTGCAGCGAGTATATTCTTGTGGCAAGAGACGCAGGGATTTTCTTTTTCAATGTTGCTATTCATCTGCTCTCTTTTTGGATTGAGGTTGTGGCAGGAAATACACAGACGTTCCTTTTCAGGTTTATGCATAATGACCGGAGTGAATTCAGGGGGAGGCAGCAAGGATGATGTGGGCGGAACATAAAAAAAGTCTGCATGTGCGCTTTCTATTTTTTGTCCACCACGGAATAAATCGATCAGGACGCTGTTTTTGCCACTATCCCAGATGGCCTGAGCGATAAAGAAATCACGAAACAGTTTTCGATATTCAGGGGAACTGACATCAATCAAATCGCTTGCGAGTCCATTTACAGTAACCCTGATCGCTGACAGGTCCGTCTGATTGAATTTAACAATCATATGTCCGCTGCTTTTAACCCAGGTGCTGGGTGCCGGATAAATGAAGTCAACAGCCGCAAATGCGGGTGTATTGTCTGCCACGAGCAGGAAAAGTAGTATGAGAGATGCTATATGCAGCAATGCAAAACACTTCATGGATTGATTACCGGGTTGATTCGATCATAGGATTTTGGTTTGTGACATCCAACTACGCATGTACCGCCGGTATCGGTCTTGGTAAATCGAATAGGAATTTGCCATTTGCCAAATCCGGGAATCTTAGCAGATATGAGACGAGGTTGAGAAGCCGCATGCGGATCATGACAGACTTTGCAGGATCTTCCCTTCTCGTTTTTATTGATGTGGATATAGTGGATGTTGAAAAACCCGTTTCTTAAATTAGTCTGGGTGTCGGTGCGCAGATCATCAGCCATTTGATTGTTATGGCAACCGAAACAAAGATCGAAATTTTCCTTATTAAATGGCATGTAAAAATCTTCAGCGAAGTATTTTCTCAGAAGGTGTGGATACTGAGTGCCGTGTGTGGAATGACAAGCCGTGCATTCACCCTTGTTTATGGGACCATGTACTGATTTACCCTGAAACATACTATTTTCATGGCAGATAATACAGAGTTGCATTCCCTCTCCTCTGAGCATGAACTTGACATTGGACTGATGAGGGTCGTGGCAGCCGGTGCATTTACCTTCAGCAATAGGAGGATGCGGATATTTCCGGTCATACTGCGACTTTTCATGACACATGAAACAGAGTTGTCCGCCGGGTGCCTTGAGAAGCGACTTGTTTTCGCTTTGATGAGCGTCATGGCATGCCAGGCAATCACCAGATCCTACAGGGCCATGCACATATTTCATCGTGTCCATCCGCTTATGGCATTCGTTACACAGGCCTGATTTACCGTTTTCAGTAAGCAGGAAGGCTTCCTTCTTAAACCGTGGGTGTTTCTGCCCGGATGGTTTGTGACACAATTCGCATTTACCCTCGCCCACCGGCTTGTGAGGATATTGTTTTTCGGCCTTGTATGGATGACAGCCACAATTAACATAACTGGCGGCACTGGTATTCTGCCCGGTCATCAGCAATAGAATGATCAGGTAGCCTGCAGCAATAAGCGCGCTGTTATATAGCGTGGACATTTTCATATAGAACGCTACTTGCCGTAGCTGTGCAAGCCCGACAGGAAGAGGTTGACACCCAGATAACAGAAAATAGTGGCGGCAAACCCGATAATGGAGAGCCAGGCGGCCCGTTTGCCAACCCATCCTCTGGTAAAGCGTGCGTGCAGAAAGGCGGCATACACAAACCAGACAATCAGCGACCAGGTCTCCTTGGGATCCCAGCTCCAATAGGTTCCCCAGGCGTAGTTGGCCCAGGCGGCACCGGTAATAATGCCCAGCGTCAGCAAGGGGAAGCCGATCATGATGGCCCGGTAATTCAGGTCGTCAAGCACCTTGATTGGCGGGAACATGCTCATGATTCCGCCTGCAGAGCCAGTAGTGTTTCCCTCCTCATGTGTTGCCTTGATGAGATACATTATTGAGATGCCGCAGGCCACTGCAAAGGCAGCGTAGCCGAGAAAACAGGTGACGACGTGATAAAGCAGCCAGTTGCTTTGCAGGGCGGGAACCAGTGGTTCAATTCCGGTACTTAGTCCCAGTTGAGCCCAGGCCATTCCCAGCAGCGCAAACGGGACAACGAACGCCCCGATTATCCGATATTTATACTTCAGGTCGATGAAAGCAAAAATAAGGATAATGGTCCACGAGAAAAACACTACCGACTCATATAGATTTGAGAGCGGGGCATGACCAACACCCAGGTCATACGATTCTTTCCAGCGTAGTGCAATGGCGGCTGTCTGAATGATAAGGCCACCATAGGCTATTACACTTCCCGCTAATCCCAGAGATTTGTTCTTGCTGGCAAGAAAAGCAAAAAAAGCGATCATGGATGCCATGTAGGCAAGTGTTGTCACGTTAAAAAGCAGCGAACTCGTCATGCTGTTGTAACCTCCTCTATATTTTCAAGTTGGTGAATTTTTCCGCTAATTCCTCAAACTGCATCTGAAATCCAGCCTGGTTTTTACTGGCATTGCCATACATGCGCGCATGCCCCTTGGATACGATGACCCAAACTCGTTTGTGCGACATGAAAAACGCAACAAAAATTCCTACAATCATCAGAGTGCACCCTACCCACACAATCCACACGCCTGGATCCTTGGCTACCTGCAAACCGGTGTACATTTTTGCATTTGACCCTTCATAGTTGTATGTCAACTCATCACCACGTTGAGCGTTGATTTCGGGATAATTTTTCAAAACAATAAAGGTCTGCGGCGATTTCCCCTTGATTGTTACCTCTACCCTGGCAGCTGGACCAGAAAATTCGGGCATAAACTGCCGAACCTCCGGTGTGGCCTCCAGAAGCTTGAATGTGGTGCCGTCTTTGAATGTAACCGCATCGCCATCCCTAAGCGCAAAGCGTTCAGTATTGCCGCCAGTGCGAGGCGTCATGGTGAAATAATGCTCACCGCCTTCAGTAGCTTGGCCGTAGCTGGACTGGTAAAAGGTTATACCTTTGTAGGTCAGAGGATCGTTTACCACAACCCGTACATTGGTGAAATCCTTGATGGGTTGCCCGTTTTCCAGGACAGTCAGGATACTCTTGAACTCTTTGGGGGCGCCTGTGTTGTAGAAGGCCACGCTGAATTGGTCGCAGCGCAGGTCGAAGCCGAGGGGAATCTGCTTTCCGTTACGTGCCTCGACGCTGGAAATACTGGATCCCTCGACAATGGTTACAAAACCCTTATATCCAAACAGCGATCCGATGATGGCGCCCACAAAAATCACCAGTATGCTGAGATGGACAACATACACGCCCAGGCGGGACCAGGCGCTTTTCTGTGAGAAGAGGTGGTATTCACCGCTATGTTCGCTTATAACCGGGGCAGCAAATTCCTTGCCCAAAAACGCGGCCAGTTTTTCCTGACCCGCATCAATTGGTGTGGAAAACGCAATTTCCTTTTTCAGTGTGAAAGTGTTTCTCATAGTCTCACCGAGTACGAGGGTCGGCTCGGTAATGAATTTAATGACGTGAGGTAATCGTTTTATGGAACAGCTGATTAGATTAAGGCTGAAGATATACAGCAACGCGATGAACCACCAGGAATGGTACATGTCAAAGAAGCCAAGCTTCGAGTAAATCTGAAGTTTGACGGGACTGATCTGGGCCAGGTATTCCGGCGGCAGTTGTCCTTGGGGGAGAACGGTACCGATAATAGAGGATAGGGCAAGCGAGATAAGAAGAAAAATAGTCA
>MHXL01000042.1 GCA_001824455.1 Desulfuromonadaceae bacterium GWB2_53_15 | reverse complement strand
TCAGTGGACAAAGGAACTTTTTTGGCGTGGACATTGAGAATCATTTCACGCCCTTTGACGTCCGGCCGGGGAACGACTACCTGTCGGTCAAAGCGGCCGGGGCGCAGCAGAGCCGGATCAAGTACGTCCGGTCTATTGGTAGCGGCGATAAGGATGACACCATCGTTGGATTCAAAGCCATCCATCTCTACCAGCAATTGGTTGAGGGTCTGCTCGCGTTCATCATGGCCGCCACCAAGCCCGGCGCCGCGATGGCGGCCAACAGCATCGATCTCGTCAATAAAGATGATGCAGGGGGCGCTCTTCTTGCCTTGTAGAAACAGGTCGCGCACGCGGCTGGCGCCAACGCCGACGAACATCTCCACGAAGTCTGAGCCGGAGATCGAGAAGAAGGGGACCCCGGCTTCGCCGGCGATGGCCCGGGCCAAGAGGGTCTTGCCGGTGCCCGGGGGACCCATCAGCAGAACACCTTTGGGGATGTGGCCACCCAAACGTGTAAATTTCTTGGGATCCTTCAGGAAGGAGATGATCTCCTGCAGCTCTTCTTTGGCCTCTTCGATACCTGCAACATCTACGAAGGTTATTTTGACTTGTGATTCGGTCAGCAGCTTGGCCCGGCTTTTGCCGAATGACATGGCCTTGCCGCCGCCGACCTGCATCTGACGCATGAAGAAGATCCAGATACCCACCAGTAACAGCAGCGGGAACCAGGAGATGAAGATGGAGAACCAGGAGAACTTCTCCTCTTCCGGCTTGGCATTTATAGTGATTTTCTTTTCAAGTAGTTTTTCGGTCAGATCCGCGTCTGAAGGCTTGTAGGTGCGGAAATCCTTGCCGTCTTTACCTTCGTATTTACCGAGGATATCGTTGCCCTGGATTGTGACCGAGGTGATCTTGCCCGCATCTATCTGAGCAATGAAGTCGCTGAAGGTGATCTTGTCAGCAGTTGGCCGCGGTTTGTTGAACATGTTGAAGAGCAGGATCATCATTAAGCTGATGACAAGCCAGAGAGCAAGATTCTTATAAAATTGGTTCACGGTTACCCCCGAAACGAAATGTAAAAATTATGACGTTTAAAATTTCATATAAATACCACACCGGGTGCCGGTTGACAAGTCAATTGACAGGCATAACAACACTGTTTCATGGAGGGAAGAGCGGCTTTTAGTGACGGTCTTGCCTACCCTTGAGAAATCGGAACTATGATCGTGAAGGTTGTTCCTTTGCCGACCTCGCTTTCCAAACGTATTTCGCCGTTGTGTTTTTTGACGATGTCGTAGGCGATGCTGAGGCCGAGACCGGTACCTTTGCCCACCTCCTTGGTGGTGTAAAACGGCTCGAATATTCTGTTCAACTTGTCAGCCGGTATCCCTGTCCCGGTATCGGAGATCGATATGTAAATATTATCTTCGTCGCTGGAGGTTCGGACGGTAATCTCTCCCTGACTCTCAATTGCATGTGCCGCGTTAACCAGGATATTCATGAAGACCTGATTCAGTTGCCCGAGATTACAGTTCGCCTGCGGTATGTTTCCATACTCTTTTTTCACAGTCGTATTGTATTTGAGCTCATTCCAGATGATGTTGATCGTGCTCTCAAGCCCCTCGTTGATATCCGCCATCTTTATGTCCGATTCATCGAGGCGGGAGAAGCTCTTCAGTTCCTGCACAATCTTCTTGACCCGCTCCGCTCCGTCGAGAGACTCCTTGATCAGGTTGTCCAAATCCCCCAATATATAATCTATTTTCAGCGATTTTTTTTGTTCATTTAAATCTTTCAAAATGTCGTGAATAACGCCATTGCCCGACAGCCTTTCAACCGATTCGGATTGGATTTTAATAAAACCGGTCACCTTGTCTATATATTTTTTGAGAGAGTTGAGGTTGCTGATGATAAACCCCATGGGATTGTTTATCTCGTGAGCAACACCTGCCGCCAGCTGGCCAATAGAGGCCATTTTTTCCTGCTGCAGCATGCGGGATTGGGTGGCTTTGAGTTCGCTGTACGCGCTTTCAAGCTGACTGGTGACATCTCTGAGGTCCAGATTGGTCGCGACAAGCTCTTTAGTACGATCGATTACGCGTTGTTCCAGTTCTTCATTGAGTTCCTGGATGGCATCCTCTGCCCGCTTGCGCTCGGATATGTCCTGAATGATGCCGTCCACATAAATTATTTCATCCATTTCATTGAAGATGGGCCTTGTGCTGACCAGCACCCACTGTTTGCCTCCATCTTTTCGGTACATCTCGACTTCGAAATTTTTGACGTCCCTTTTTTTTCGCAACAGAGCGTACATTTCCTGGCGGCGTTGGGGAGACACATACAGTTGCGCGATAGTGGGGATGCTTTCGATAAGTTCCGCGGGAGAGCTGTAGCCTAAAATGGCGGCGGTGGCGGGGTTGCAGCTGAGGAATCGTCCCTCCGGAGTGGTCTGGAGGATCCCTTCGAGGGCGTTCTCAAATATGCCGCGATACTTTTCCTCGGCCAGCCTTTCATGTTCGAGTGCATTCTTTCTGTCGGCATAAAGGAAATGATTTTCCACTGCCGATGAAAGCAGTCCAACGAGATTGCCCATACCCAGCAGTGCCGTCTCGTCATCGCTCACCCTGCGGTGGAATTCGGCATTTTCAGGCGAATTACCCACCACCAGCAGTGCCAGTGGGCGCTCACGGGAGCCAAGAGGGTAGATCAGATATTCACTCATCAAAAACCTGGCGCGGTACTCCTGGACATCCTTGTCATCGCTGTCAGTTTTGCAGATCAAATATTCTCTCCCTGCAAGCAGAGGTAAGAGCAAGGGATCATCCTGAAATATGGTGAGCCCGGCAACATTATCCTTTTCCTGCCCGTCGTAATATCCATCGATGGCGCAGACGGTATAACCGCCCAAATCTTCTTCTGGCTGAAAGAACAGGACCCTTTCGTATTCCAGGTTGTTTATGACGTATTGGATGGTATGTTCGAAGATTCTGCGGATGTCTAAGGTCGCATAGATCTTTCTGCTCAGTTCGTAAAGATCCTTGTACTCCTTCAGTTGGGCATCGAGTTCTTCCTGATATTTATAAAGGTTGCCCTCAGCCTTGATCAACCGCTTGACCTGTTGGGTCAGGGTGTCTTTTTCAAGCTTCAGGGCCGTAATTTCGCCAGTTTCCTGCGAATCGTCATTTGTCGGATAGTTTATTGTCATAGATACTCAGTATACGGCGGTCACTACCGACGTGAAGTTATGAAAGCAGTTGTAGTTCGAGATCGGGCCGATTTCCCCATAGGTGTAACAACCGATCCAGGGAATTTCCTCCCCGATGTCATTCTGGAGGGACCTGATCAAATCAATTTTGTCCCCCTCCCGGAAAACTACCTTTCCCCTCCCAACGCATTCGAATTGCAGGATGAACTTCGGCCTCCTGGCTCCAGTCTGGTCTTTTATCTGGTGTGAGATCGACTGCAAACCGTTTTTTATCAACTCCTTGTCGCGGCGAACAATCCAGAGTTCGGTGCCCTCAAGAACATCGGACTGGATGGTTACATAACCTTCCTGATCGTTCTTGGCCATCATGTACCGGATGATATATTCTTCGTAGCCTTCCCTGATATGCTCGGGAGTTTTGAATCCAAGGCAGAGGTTTAGAGCGGTTTTGTTCCATTCGCTTTTCCAGTCTTCATCAAAATAGTCCTTAAGTGCTTCAAGGGCCGGAATGCCGTCAATCTCGTATATGATGTTTCCCTTGCTTCGCGTTACAATGCGTTTGGTCCCCACAGGAATACAGCCGTGATTGACCCCCCAGGCAATGTCCCCCTTGCCCGACATGACCACGCAGGAAATGCCCTCGGAGAGAACCTCGTTATCATGGTACTGGTAGGTTTTTTGGGAAGCCCAGTTATCCGCGGCTAATCCCCCGAAAATGGGTAATGGATTTGCGTGCCGAATGGATTTTTCGAACGTTGCCAGGAAGGGGTCGAAATTGAATGCCAGTCCGTCTGCCAAAATAAAGCAGGCGATGCTGTCCGGGGACAAAAAGGGATTGATCTCTATTGCCAGTTGCTCCCCGGCGCTGCCGGCCTCTCCTTTGATTTCCTTTACACAGGCGTTGTTAAATCTAAGCTCGTCCGAACTGATTGTCATAACTGCAACGCCGAAGTTGGTCTCGGAAACGGTTTCCCGTGTAATTATTCCCTCCCCTGAACAGCCGCTTAAAGGGGCTCCCGACGTAGTTTCTCTGATCGCATCAATAAGTACCCGCTGGTTGTAGCCTACGGTAGCAAAGACGAAAACAAAATCCGGTTTCTCAATCCCAGCCTGCTCAAGGGCCTTCAGGGCTGCCTCTTTTCCCGCCTGCGCAGGGTTCCTGTTAACGCTATATCCCACGCCTGCCGATGTTCCCATCCGGATACTCCCGTTATTTAGAATTTTGTCCACTGTCCGAAAAAATATCATAACCCAGATTCGATTTTTGGGCCAATTTATTAATGTTATGTGATTTTATGAATTAAAATAACAATATCGAGGTGTTTTGGATGGTCAAGTCCCGGAGAAAACCGCTGAAATGGCACGTGATGTTGTGTCGTCAATTCGGGCGAGTTGAGATGTGCGCTGACCGCAGACCCAGATTAGTGTTTTGCCACTGAATACCAGGGGGGTCTGCCTGGGGAACAGACAGTAACAGACAGGGTAAACCCACCCATTTATTATCCGACGTTGCCCTCAGGACATAATGATTTCCGCCCCGCCTCCAGTTTTTTAACTCTTTGGCTTTGTTCATTTAATCTCCTGGTAACGTCTCAAGCCGCACCGGCGTAGCGGAGCGAAGACCGTGTGTCGGCGCTGCCGCTGGAGTTGGACACTTCGCTTTCAGGGCGTATTTCAAAACTTGTCAAATTGTAGACCAATACTCTTAATGGTTCTGGTCGATAGGGAGCATTTCAGCAAGGAGGGTTTCAGGTGCTATATCCTGTTCGTTTGGCCACGTTACGGCACCAAACAGGATTCCGACACGATTGAAGTAGTGAATGTCTTTCAGTTCGCGAAAAACGCCTCGATCCAGATAAGGTTTGAGATCAAATATACCTTTGCGGCCATCCTCAACTTCAACATAGATACGATAGTCAGGCATTGGTTTAACAGTTTTCACATCCCAGTACATGGCAACCTCACAGTGGGGTGATTTTGTAGGGATTCTCTCCGGCAACAGCCAGTTCCCAGTCGGCCTGAAGTTCGTCCCGGTGAAGTTCAATCCACGCCTGCACCAGTCGCAACTGCTTACGGGGCAATTCTCCCGCCAAAACCTCACCATCTTCAATGCGGATAGATGCTTCAAACTCAGCATAACCGGCGGCGCGGCTTTATCGCGACGACTGCGTGCCGCCACCTAGTTGTAGCTCCGCTTTTTTGGGGGTTGCTGTTTCTGTCAAAGTGTCTTTGCAACTCATCATCTTTTGGAAAGGTAATAAATGACGACAACACAACTGGCTATCCCCAAGATCGGAACCAATAGGATCGATTTGGGTCCTAGTGAGGTATATTTCAAAACAAATAGCAAGCTTGCCGATAATATTAACGAGACAGCTATGCCGGTATAAAAATTTGCTGCACGTCTATTTGTTACGCGAAAATCGTCTGTTTTGTTGCTTTTTTTGATGTAATTGCGCCGACCGTCGAGCCTGTAAAATAGATTGTGTAAATGGCCAAAATCGGTTGAAATCCCAAATCACTGGAGGGACCGATGGCCACGACCGACGAACTGCTCGACATTTT
>MHXL01000041.1:3812-6887 GCA_001824455.1 Desulfuromonadaceae bacterium GWB2_53_15 | reverse complement strand
TCCCAACCTCAAGCTGCGTGAAGTTCCGGTCAATCTGAGCATCGGCGGCATACGCCTCACTATCGAGCCTCAGGAACAGCCCTCTCCGCTGTCCATGTTCTTTCTCGATGTGGATGGCGACATTCCGCCGGTATGTGCCGTAGCAGAATCCGCCTGGCAGCAGCAGGATGATAAAGAGCTTGTGTGCGGTCACCGTTTCATTCACATCCTCAAGTCCGACCAGGAGCGAATCAACCGTCATGTACAGGCCGTCCAGAAAAATTCGGGCATCACCGTGGACGCGTCCAAAACCAACTGGGAACTGATCGACCGGATGACCTTCGAAGCACAGGAATCAAAACCATAACCTACTGAGCAATCTTCTTGTGCCTAGTCTTAGACCGTTTGCGTCGGTTTACAGCCTACTCTTCTATGATATAGTTATAAGTCACTTGTTCATTATAATGGGCAGAACCCCATAACAGATGACAGCTACCCATGCGACACATAAGATACTGGTCGTCGATGACGAGGAGATGATCCGCATGGTTATGCGGACCATGTTCGAGGAATTCGGCTTTAACGTCGTAGAAGCGGCCAATGGCCGCGAGGGTCTTGAAGTCTTTACCCGCGAGTCCCCCGACATCGTCTTCACTGACCTTCAGATGCCGGAGATGAACGGTTTTACGTTCATTTCCAGACTCCAGCAGAAGTCACCCTACATTCCAATCATTGTCATTTCAGGGACAGGCAGCATACAGAGCGCAATCGAAGCGATCCGCCTCGGCGCCTGGGACTACATAACCAAGCCGATAGAAAGCATCGAAGGGCTAAACATCATAACGCGGCGTGTGATCGAACGGATGCGGTTGATCTCGGAGAACACAGCCTACCGAGAGCACCTGGAAGAGCTCGTCATGCAGAGGACCGCTGAATTGCGAGACAGCGAGGTCCGCTTTCGCACCCTGTTTGAATCGGCCAACGACGCCATTATCCTGTTTCGCGGCGACCGCATCATCTCATGCAACCGCAAGACCCAGGAACTCTTCGGCTGTTCCCTGGACGATATTACCGGCCGCACCCTGCTCGCCTTTTCCCCTATCAAGCAGCCTTTAGGTGTCCTTTCCGAGGATCTACTCAAAGATCGCATAAAAATGGCACTATCGGGAGAGCCGCAGTTTTATGAGTGGCGCTACACCAGGCGCGATGGAGTTTTTTTTGATGCCGAGATAAGCCTTAACCGCCTGGAACTCCAAGGCAGCCCTTATCTACAGGCCATCATGCGCGACATAACCGAGCGGAAAAAGGCCGAACGTGCTTTACTGGACAATGCCCGCATAATGCGGGAACTGGAAATTGCCCAAGAGGTGCAACAATCGCTGCTGCCGGCTCACCCTCCGGAATTGCCGAGAGTGCTTGTGGCCTGCAATTGTGTGCCGGCCAGCAGTGTTGGGGGTGATTACTACGATTTTTTCTCCCCCGGCGGCCAAATCCTGGATGCAGTCATCGCCGATGTGGCCGGTCACAGCTTCGGCTCGGCCCTCTTGATGATTGCGGCACGTAGCGTACTTCAGGCCAAGGTTCACGCAGAGCATTCACCAGGTAAACTTCTCGCAGAGGTGAATGATCTGCTCTACGAGGATCTTTCCCGGGCAGAACTGACGCTCAGCATGTTTTACGCACGGCTGGATATCGGCACCACAACCCTGGTTTACGCCAATGCAGGGCACACTCGCCCATTGCTGTTTCGCTCCAGGGATGGCTCCTTTGAGGAACTCGATGCGGATGGGCTACTCATGGGGGTCAGGAAAGATGTTATCTTTGAGGAGAATACAACGCAGATGGCAAACGGTGACATCCTGTTTCTGTACACGGACGGGGTCACTGAGGCAGAGAATGCGGATGGTCTGTTCTTTGGAGATGAGCGGCTTCGAGAGGTTATTGCCGAATCTTGCGGTCAACACCCGGAAGAGATCCTCACCGCGATTTTCCGGAATTTGGCGGCCTTTATCGGTGACAAGGATTTAAGCGACGACATCACCATAACCATCCTGAAGGTCATACCCGCTCAATAGGCGACCACAGCAGATCCGTCCAGCCTTTATACATGAAAACGCCCCGCCGAAATAATCGACGAGGCGTTTTTTACTGTTCTGTTTTGCCGTTTCTACGAAACCACGATCCGCGCAAACCTGCGCCTACCGATCTGGACGATGAACTCACCGGCATCAGCCAGTTCCAGGTTGGTATCGGAAACCTTCTCGCCATTCAGCTTGACGCCGCCCTGGTCGATGGCCCGGCGCCCCTCGCCGTTGGACTTGGTCAGCCCTGCCTCGCTCATCGCCCTGGCCAGCAAAACCGCGCCACCGGACAGATTATAGCTGACTTGCGGCATCTCTTCCGGAATCTCATTATCACGGAAGCGCTTGACAAAGTTCTCCAGCGCCTCGTTCCCGGCAGCAGCGCCATGGAAACGGGTAACAATCTCGCGGCCCAATGCCTTTTTAGCCTCCATGGGATGCAGTGAATGCTCCCTGACGCCGGTCTTCAGTTTCTCCAGTTCAACGAGCGGCATGTCGGAAAGCAGTTCATAATAGCGCAGCATCAATTCGTCGGAGATGGACATGACCTTGCCGAAGATCTCGTCGGCCGGTTCGGTGATGCCGATATAATTGCCCAGCGACTTGGACATCTTGTTGACCCCGTCCAGACCTTCCAGAAGCGGCGTGGTCAAGATGCACTGGGGAGGCTGACCCCACTCCCGCTGCAGTTCGCGCCCCATCAGCAGGTTGAACTTCTGGTCGGTTCCGCCCAACTCCACGTCGGACTTGAGAGCCACCGAGTCGTAGCCCTGAACCAGCGGATACAGGAATTCGTGGATACTGATCGGTTGCTGGGTGGTGAAACGTTTGTGGAAATCGTCACGCTCCAGCATGCGGGCCACGGTATATTTTGAGGCCAGGGCAATCATGCCGCCGGAGCCCAGCTCGTTCAGCCAGGTCGAGTTGAAAACCACCTTGGTCTTGTCCGGGTCAAGGATCTTGAACACCTGCTCCTTGTAGGTCTCGGCGTTCCTGAGCACATCCTCGCGGGTCA
>MHXL01000041.1:3382-3794 GCA_001824455.1 Desulfuromonadaceae bacterium GWB2_53_15 | reverse complement strand
ATTTGCCGGTAGGATCGCCGATCATGCCGGTAAAGTCACCGATCAGGAAGTTGACCTCATGACCCATTTGCTGAAATTGACGCAGTTTATGGATCAGCACCGTATGCCCCAGGTGCAGGTCCGGAGCGGTTGGATCAAATCCGGCCTTGATCTTGAGTGGAACACCGGACTTGAGCGACTTATCCAGCTTTTCCTCCAGCTCCTTCTCGATCAGGATCTCTACGGCACCGCGCTTGAAGACGGCCATCTGTTCGGCTACGGACATATTCATAATTAGAACCTCTGAAACATATTACCACGGAGACACGGAGGCACTGAGAAAGGCAACGCTATAAAAAACATTCAACGCCGTATTTTCTCCGTGTCTCTGTGCCTCCGTGGTGGATTTTGATTTAGCAACTCACGGCAATAC
>MHXL01000041.1:0-3357 GCA_001824455.1 Desulfuromonadaceae bacterium GWB2_53_15 | reverse complement strand
GCAGCTGGGTCAGAAATTTGCGTATCGCTTCTTCCTTGCCGATCCCGATCACCGAATCGAAGCTGCCGGTCATACCGGCATCGGACATGTAGGCTGTCCCTTGGGTCAGGATGCGTTCATCAGCAGTCTGCACATGGGTGTGCGTTCCGATCAGGGCGCTGACCCGGCCATCCAGATACCAGCCCAGGGCCGCCTTCTCCGAGGTCGCCTCTGCGTGGAAATCCACGAAGATGACTGAAGTTTCCTGCCGCAAGAGCTCGATCTCACGGTCGGCCGTGCGGAAGGGGCATTCCAGGTTCTTCATGTAGATCCGGCCTTCGAGATTAAGAATCCCGACCTTGACCTTACCGGGGGTGGTCAGGATCATGCTTCCCCGGCCGGCTGCTCCCTCGGGATAATTGGCTGGCCGCAGGATTCGCGGATTGGCCAATACCAGCGCAACCTGCTCCTTCTTGTCCCAGATATGATTGCCACTGGTGATGCCATGCACCCCCAGGTCGAACAGCTCCTTGGCGGTCTCGGTTGTCAGGCCGAACCCCCCGGAAGCATTCTCGCCATTGACAATGACAAGGTCAACGCAATGCCGGTCCACCAGGCGATCCAATTCCCTGGAAAGCGCCTGACGGCCCGGCTTGCCGATGATATCCCCAATAAAAAGTATTTTTATCGCCATAAGAAGTTAATACCACCAAGCTTTCCGGGAACGTGGGATTTTTCGCAAGATCAAGGCTGTCGAAGGATTGCGCGGAGGCCCCTCACCCGGCCTTTGGCCACCCTCTCCCGTTGGGAGAGGGTAACAGTATTCCCTCCCCCTGTGGGGGAGGGATAGGGAGAGGGAGGTACGCCGCACAAGTAATCCTGAAGACTTACGCAGATATTGCGGAAAAGAACCGTTCCATCTTAACGGGCATAGTCTACTGCTCTTGTTTCCCTGATAACATTTACCTTGATCTGCCCGGGGTAGGTCATCTCTGCCTCGACCTTTTTAGCTATATCGCGGGCCATTACTACCGACTGCTCGTCGGTTACATGCTCACTGGAAACCATGACGCGAATCTCGCGGCCAGCCTGGATGGCAAACGACGAACTTACCCCCGGGAACGAGGTTGCAATCCGCTCCAGGTCGTCCAAACGCTTGACGTAGGTTTCCATCATCTCGCGCCGCGCACCAGGACGGGCTCCTGAAAGGGCATCGGCCGCCTGAACCAGGACGGCCAGTACGGTAGTTGGTTTCTCGTCCTCGTGGTGAGCCATGATGGCATGCACAATCTTGGCGTTTTCACCGTACTTGCGGGCCAAATCGGCGCCAATCACGGCATGGGAGCCCTCCACCTCGTGATCCACTGCCTTGCCCAGATCATGGAGTAATCCTGCCCGTTTGGCCTGTTTGACGTTGATCCCCAGTTCGGCCGCCATGATACCGCAGATGAATGCCACCTCCAATGAGTGCTGGTAGACGTTTTGGGTATAGGAGGTACGGTACTTTAAGCGTCCGATAAGCTTGAGTATTTCAGGGTGGATGCCATGCACTCCCAGGTCAAAGGCGGCCTGATCTCCGGCCTCCTTGATGGAGAGTTCCACCTCCTCGGTGGACTTGGCCACCACTTCCTCGATGCGACCCGGATGGATACGGCCGTCGGCGATCAGCTTTTCCAGCGACAGGCGAGCCACTTCGCGGCGCACCGGGTTGAAGCCGGACAGGATCACCGCTTCCGGCGTATCATCAATGATCAGGTCGATGCCGGTGGCTGCTTCCAGTGCACGGATGTTACGCCCCTCTCGTCCGATGATGCGGCCCTTCATCTCGTCCGAGGGCAACGGCACAACCGAAACGGTCTTCTCAGCCACATACTCGCCGGCGTAACGCTGGATGGCCAGGGAGATGATCTCCTTGGCCTTCTTGTCGGCCGTCTCACGGGCCTCTTCCTCAATGATTTTTATGCGTTTGGCCGCGTCATGTTTTGCCTCGTCCTCCATGACGTCCATCAACTCTTTCTTGGCTTCAACAGCAGACATGCCCGAGATGAACTCCAGTTTGGCCTTCTGCACGTCAGCCGCCTTTTTCAATTCCTCGTCCCGCTGAACAAGAGCCTGTTCCTTGCTGGTAACCGTCTGCTCTTTCTTGAGGATATCCAGCTCCTTCTGCTCGAAGAGGGCTACTTTTTTATCAAGATTTTCTTCTTTCTGTTGCAGCCGTTTCTCTAATGTCTGGAGATCCTTCTTTTTCTCCGTCATGTCCCGTTCATGCTTTTCCTTGGCCTGGATTGCTGCATCCTTAGCCTTAAGCTCTGCCTCCTTGGTGATGGTATCGGCTTCACGCCGCGCATCCTCAATCACCTTGGTCGCCAGTTCCTCGGCCTGCCTGACGATAGAACCCGAATCCTTCTTGTTGAGCTTGCTACCGGCAAAATATGCACCGGCAGCAACTAACAACGCAATTACAACCATCCCGATCATTTCCATATCTATAACCTCCTCTATGTGAATCCGGGCCATCAATGGTGGCACCGGTTACCTCTTGACGCGGCAACAAATTACTTTCCGCATGAAATACAGATAAAAGCTTTTTATCGATGTACTCGTACGATCCGCTTGTCTGTGACGATTACCTCCATTCTTATGTCATGCTCTTCGGCGGGTATCTGCCCGTCGATCAGCTGAAAATCATGGCACAAGCCTACCAGGTGCCCCCTTTGGTCCGACTTGCCCAAAAAAAGATCATAAAACCCCTTGCCATAGCCGATGCGATGCCCGCACTGGTCAAAGGCAACACCAGGGACGATGATCAGATCCGCCTCGCTGGCCGGATGATCCACTCCCACGGAACAGGGCTCAAGAATGCCGAAACTGCCCTGGGCAAGGTTCTCCAACCCCTGCACCTCGCGCAACACCATCTCATGACCGCAGACGGCTGGATACAGCACCCGTTTTCCGTCCATGAAGGCCGCAGTCAGGATTTTCGCCGTATCGGTCTCGTTATGGGCCGGTGAGTAGAGCGCGATGCAGGCCGCCTGGCGATACTCCTCAAGCGAGAGAAGATTCTGCTGAGCCAGCAGGCTGGAAGCGTGCCATTCTTCATGACAAAGCGCCCGACGACGTGCCAGCGTTTGCTGGCGTAGCGATCTTTTGGGCATATACCCTTCTACCAATTCCAAATCAAGGCGCTATCTTCGTTGGCTCGTCTTCGGCGCCTTGATTTCATCCTTGATTTGAAATCGGTGTTGCATATGATGCTGCGCACAATAATGTGGTGTTGCCCGGGGATGTGGCCGGGAAGGTCGATCAGGGAGGGGGAAAGACTGGGAATAGCTCGTAAGTGTCGTGGAATTAAGTGATTTCCTGTGCTCCTGGAGCAAT